>NZ_QSPN01000001.1:0-5434 GCF_003436455.1 Collinsella sp. TM05-37
ACGGCTCGGTGCCGTCCACCGGTCAGCGGCGCCCTGGCCTCCCACGGGCTGGCCCCGCAGTACTCTCGGCGCGATGGGGCTTAGCTTCCGGGTTCGGAACGGGACCGGGCGTGCCCCCCATGCTCTGGCCGCTGACCGGTGGGCGGCGCCCACCGTTACGGTGTCCGGTATCGCATACACGTGCCCTGGGGGCCGCATGGCGCATAGGGGAGGTGACTCGGGGGCATCCTCGTGCCCGGACCGCGCTTCAGAGCGCATGTCCCGCGGGCCGCGAGGTGCGGTTCCGGAAGAGCTCGGGCGATTAGTGCGGCTCGGCTGAGGCTGTCGCCAGCCTTGCACCTGCCGTCTATCGACCAGGTAGTCTACCTGGGCCCTTACCGGAAGGAGAACTAATCCCTGGAACGGCTTCCCGCTTAGATGCCTTCAGCGGTTATCCGCGCCGCACGCGGCTACCCGGCCGTGCCGTTGGTCGACAACCGGTTCACCGGAGGTGCGTCCACCCCGGTCCTCTCGTACTGGGGGCAGCCTCCATCGATTCTCCTGCGCCCACGGAGGATAGGGACCGAACTGTCTCACGACGTTCTGAACCCAGCTCGCGTACCGCTTTAAACGGCGAACAGCCGTACCCTTGGGACCTGCTCCAGCCCCAGGATGCGATGAGCCGACATCGAGGTGCCAAACCTTGCCGTCGATGTGGACTCTTGGGCAAGATCAGCCTGTTATCCCCGGAGTACCTTTTATCCGTTGAGCGACGGCCCACCCACTCGGGGCCGCCGGATCACTAGAGCCTGCTTTCGCACCTGCTCGGCTTGTGGGCCTCGCAGTCAAGCCCGCTTGTACTCTTGCATTCAAAAGGACGGTTGCCGACCGTCCCGAGCGGACCTTCGCGCGCCTCCGTTACCCTTTAGGAGGCGACCGCCCCAGTCAAACTGCCCGCCTGGCACGGTCCCCGAGCCGGTCGACGGCCTCGGGTTAGGACGCCGGTCGCGCGAGGGCAGTATTCCAAGGGCGGCTCCCCGGGGGCTGGCGCCTCCGGATCGATGCCTCCTGCCTATCCTCTACACGCGGGACCAGCGGCCAATGCCAAGCTGCAGTGAAGGTTCACGGGGTCTCTCCGTCCTTCCGCGGGTAAGTCGCATCTTCACGACCAGTGCAATTTCACCGGGTCCATGGTCGAGACAGCGCCCAAGTCGTTGCGCCTTTCGTGCAGGTCGGAACTTACCCGACAAGGAATTTCGCTACCTTAGGACCGTTATAGTTACGGCCGCCGTTTACCGGGGCTTGGCTTCGGGGCTTCGCTCGAAAGCTAACTCCTCCGCGTGACCTTCCGGCACCGGGCAGGCGTCAGACCCTATACGTCGCCTTGCGGCTTCTGCAGAGTCCTGTGTTTTTGGTAAACAGTCGCTTGGGCCTCTCCACTGCGGCCCGCCTCCGCTCCCGGAGCAAGTCCGTTCACGTACGCGCGGGCACCCCTTCTCCCGAAGTTACGGGGCCATTGTGCCGAGTTCCTTGACCATGGTTGACCCGATCGCCTCGGTATGTTCTACCCACCCACCTGTGTCGGTTTGCGGTACGGGCGCGCACGCGCCTGCCTAGGGGTTTTTCTAGGGACCTCGGGCTCACTCGCTTCGCTTAAGTGCTTCGTCCGGAGCCTCGCCCTGTGTGCGGACCGGATTTCCCTGGTCCGCGGGCCGCGCTCCATCACGGGGACGTCCAGAACCCCGCCGAGCCACCCCCATCCGTCGCCCCGTCGGTCGTAGCGCCGCGTGCGCGGTGCAGGAATGTCTGCCTGCTGCGCGTCGGCTACGCCTTCCGGCCTCGCCTTAGCCCCCGACTGACCCTGGGAGGATTAGCCTTGCCCAGGAAACCTCGGGTTCACGGCGGACGAGTTACTCTCTCGTCTCTCGCTACTCATGCCAGCATTCTCACTCCCATGCGCTCCACCGCCGGTCGCCCGGCGGCTTCACCGCCCATGGGAAGCTCCCCTACCGATTCTGAAAATCAAAATCCCGCCGCTTCGGTGTCCAGCTTAGCCCCGTGTATTGTCGGCGCATGTCCACTCGACCAGTGAGCTGTTACGCACTCTTTGAATGCATGGCTGCTTCTAAGCCAACATCCTGGTTGTCTGGGCGGACGCACATCCTTTGCCACTCGGCTGGAACTTGGGGACCTTAGCGGGCGGTCCGGGCTGTTTCCCTCTCGAGCACACAGCTTAGCCCACATGCTCTGACTGCCGCGCTCTGGGCCGCCGGCATTCGGAGTTCGGTTGGATTCGGTAGGCGGCGAAGCCCCCTCGTCCATCCGGTGCTCTACCTCCGGCGGTGAACGCGCGACGCTAGCCCTAAAGCTATTTCGGGGAGAACGAGATATCTCCGGGTTTGATTGGCCTTTCACCCCTATCCGCAGGTCATCGCCGCCGTTTTCAACCGACGTGCGTTCGGCCCTCCACGGGGTCTTACCCCCGCTTCAGCCTGCCCACGGATAGCTCACCCGGCTTCGCGTCCGCGGCGCGGGACTCAAGTCGCCCTGTTAAGGCTCGCTTTCGCTACGGCTCCCTTTCGGTTAACCTCGCCCCGCGCCAGCGACTCGCTGGCTCATTCTACAAAAGGCACGCCGTCACACCACAAGGGTGCTCCGACTGCTCGTGGGCGCACGGTTTCAGGTACTGTTTCACTCCCCTCCCGGGGTGCTTTTCACCTTTCCCTCACGGTACTGGTGCGCTATCGGTCACAGGGTAGTACTCAGGCTTGGATGGTGGTCCACCCAGGTTCGGACCGGGTTTCACGTGCCCGGCCCTACTCAGGGACCGCGTCGCGCCGTCCGGTCTGGGTTCGCGTACGGGGCTGTCACCCGCTGCGGCCGGCCCTCCCATGCCGTTCCGCTCCCCAGCCGGACCTGCGCCCGGGGGCGGCAGCCCCCGGATGCGCGGCCCTGCAACCCCGTCGGCGGAACCCCTGCCGGGTATGCCCGCTCGACGGTTTGGCCATCGGTCCCCTTTCGCTCGCCGCTACTCGGGGAGTCTCGAGATTGATTTCCTCTCCTCCGGGTACTTAGATGTTTCAGTTCCCCGGGTTGTCCTCCCGGCCCCTATGTGTTCGGGGCCGGGATATCCGTACTGCTACGGATGGGTTCGCCCATTCGGAGACCCCCGGGTCGAAGGATGTGTGCTCCTCGCCGGGGATTATCGCAGCTTGCCGCGTCCTTCATCGGCTCCCTGTGCCAAGGCATCCGCCGTGCGCCCGTGGTATCTTGCGGGACCGCTCTCGGGCCCGCGGGATATCCACGTGTCGCTAAAATTAATTAATCGATATCATGAATAGCGCTCGTATGTCGCAATTCGGGTATCTCATACCGCGGCACAGTAGTTGACTGTGCTCGCGATCAGATGCTCCTCACTCATTAATAAGTGAATTCTTCTTGTTTGGATCGGATGAATGATTGCTATCATTCTGTCTTTAAATCGCAGAAAAGAATCGAGTCTGGAAGAATGATCTTCCATCTCTCTCCTATCGCTATGCGGCTCTCAAGGTACGCGGGTGCGACCCCGGGGACCGGGTGCTGCGGGGAATCATCCTGGCGACATCCACCGGACGGGCTCCTGCCCTCTATTCGAGTTAAGTTGATCTCTCTAAGAATGTATCTCCCTAGAAAGGAGGTGATCCAGCCGCACCTTCCGGTACGGCTACCTTGTTACGACTTCACCCCCCTCACCCTCCACACCTTCGGCGCCTCCCCCCTTGCGGTTGGGCCGGCGACTTCGGGTGCAGACGACTCGGGTGGTGTGACGGGCGGTGTGTACAAGGCCCGGGAACGCATTCACCGCGGCATGCTGATCCGCGATTACTAGCAACTCCGACTTCATGGGGGCGGGTTGCAGCCCCCAATCCGAACTGGGGCCGGCTTTCCGGGATCCGCTCCCCCTCGCGGGGTGGCATCCCTCTGTACCGGCCATTGTAGCACGTGTGCAGCCCAGGGCATAAGGGGCATGATGACTTGACGTCGTCCCCGCCCTCCTCCGCCTTGACGGCGGCGGTCCCGCGTGGGTTCCCGGCATCACCCGATGGCAACACGCGGCGGGGGTTGCGCTCGTTGCGGGACTTAACCCAACATCTCACGACACGAGCTGACGACAGCCATGCACCACCTGTATGGGCTCCTCTCGGCCACGGGGTCTCCCCCGCTTCACCCATATGTCAAGCCCTGGTAAGGTTCTTCGCGTTGCTTCGAATTAAGCCACATGCTCCGCTGCTTGTGCGGGCCCCCGTCAATTCCTTTGAGTTTTAGCCTTGCGGCCGTACTCCCCAGGCGGGACGCTTAATGCGTTGGCTGCGGCACGGGGGGATCGTCCCCCCACACCTAGCGTCCATCGTTTACGGCTGGGACTACCAGGGTATCTAATCCTGTTCGCTCCCCCAGCTTTCGCGCCTCAGCGTCGGTCTCGGCCCAGAGGGCCGCCTTCGCCACCGGTGTTCCACCCGATATCTGCGCATTCCACCGCTACACCGGGTGTTCCACCCTCCCCTACCGGACCCAAGCCGCGGAGGTTCCGGGGGCTTCGGGGGGTTGAGCCCCCCGCTTCGACCCCCGGCCTGCCGGGCCGCCTACGCGCGCTTTACGCCCAATGAATCCGGATAACGCTCGCCCCCTACGTATTACCGCGGCTGCTGGCACGTAGTTAGCCGGGGCTTCTTCTGCAGGTACAGTCTTGACTCTTCCCTGCTGAAAGCGGTTTACGACCCGAAGGCCTCCGTCCCGCACGCGGCGTCGCTGCGTCAGGGTTCCCCCCATTGCGCAAGATTCCCCACTGCTGCCTCCCGTAGGAGTCTGGGCCGTGTCTCAGTCCCAATCTGGCCGGTCGGTCTCTCAACCCGGCTACCCGTTGTCGGCACGGTGGGCCGTCACCCCGCCGTCTACCTGATGGGCCGCGGAGCCATCCCCTCCCGTCGGGGCTTTAGCCGGGGTGCCATGCGGCACCCCGGGGTATCCGGTATTACCCGTCCTTTCGGGCGGCTATCCCGGGGGAGGGGGCAGGTTCTCCACGTGTTACTCAGCCGTTCGCCACTCGCTTCCACCCGAAGGTGGGTGCCGTTCGACTTGCATGTGTTAGGCGCGCCGCCAGCGTTCATCCTGAGCCAGGATCGAACTCTCCGTCCAAAATGTATGGGCTTCGAGCCCGTCCGGTCCTCTCAGTCCATCGCTGATCGGTTCCGTTCGATTCATATGGTTTTAGTATAGGAAAAGGAATTTCTCGGGGCCGCCTCTCGACGGCCTTGCGAAAAACAAATCCAAGTTAGACCATTTCAAATGGTTCGATGTCTGCCCGGATGCGACACTGAATGTGTCCATCCTCGCAGTATCCGGTTCTCAAGGTGCACGCTCTGCGGCTGATCCGGTCCGACCGGGCCGCGCGGCAAGGAGATATATTGCCAGACCG
>NZ_QSPN01000001.1:5444-180371 GCF_003436455.1 Collinsella sp. TM05-37
CTGATCCGGTCCGACCGGGCCGCGCGGCAAGGAGATATATTGCCAGACCGCGAAGCCCTGTGGGTCGTCAATTCCACTCTTCACAAGTCCTACACAACATATCGCTTTCTATAGCTAATAGAAAGACTGGTGCGGATCTTCCGCACGTATCAGATGATGACCCTTTGGTTTAGAAATATATAGAGATCGGTCACCTGTAAGTGTCTATCTACCCGCGCTTTTAGCAATGTAAACCGCGCTTCAGATAAAAAGAGGGAGCGCCGCGCACAACGCGACACTCCCCTAGCGATTCAAGAGAATCTATTAGGCCTCGAGAGCCTTCTTGGCAATGGCAGCCAGCTCGTTGAAGGACTCGATGTCCTCGTAAGCCATCTGAGCCAGGACCTTGCGGTCGAGCTCGATGCCGGCAACCTTCAGGCCGTGCATGAACTGAGAGTAAGAGATGTCGTTCAGGCGAGCAGCAGCGTTGATACGGGTGATCCAGAGAGAACGGATCTCGCGCTTCTTGTTGCGGCGATCACGATACTGATACTGCAGGGAGTGCTGGACCTGCTCTTTAGCATGCTTGTAAGTACGCGAAGCGGCACCGTAGTAACCCTTCGCACGGTGCATAACGGTACGGCGCTTCTTCTTGGCGGCAACAGCGCGCTTAATACGTGCCATGTTCTATCAACTCCTAGACGGTAAAACGAAAAACGGGAACGCGAACTTAGGCGAGACGCGACTTGATGACCTTGCGGTCGGCAGCGGCGATCTCGGTCTCCTGACGGAAGCCACGCTTACGCTTGGTGGACTTCTTGCTCAGGATGTGGCTCTTGAAAGCCTTGGCGCGCATAAGCTTGCCGGTACCAGTCTTGCGGAAACGCTTCTTGGTGCCGCTGTGGGACTTCATCTTAGGCATGAAATACTCCTTAATCGGTTACAGAACACTAGTTACTTGCTATCGCTTGCCGCTTTATCCTCATCGAAGGCGCCCTTAATCGGGGCGAGCAGCATAAGCATGTTACGGCCTTCCATCTTAGGCTTGGACTCGACCGTAGCGTAAGGCTTGAGATCCTCGGCGAGACGCTCGAGAACGTTAAGGCCCTGCTCCGGGTGAGCCATCTCACGGCCGCGGAACATGATGGTGATCTTAACGCGTGCGCCCTTCTTGAGGAAACGCAGAACGTGGCCCTTCTTGGTCTCGTAGTCGCCAACGTCGATCTTGGGTCGGAACTTCATTTCCTTGACCTCGACCTTGGACTGGTTCTTACGAGCAGCCTTGGCCTTCATGGCCTGCTGGTACTTGAACTTACCGTAGTCCATGACCTTGCAGACCGGCGGCTCCGCGTTGGGAGCGATCTCGACCAGGTCGAGACCCTGATCGTCGGCGACGCGCTGGGCATCGCGGATGGCGAACAGGCCGAGCTGAGAGCCATCGACGCCAATCAAACGACACGAAGATGCAGTGATCTCGTCGTTGATGCGGGTGTCATCAGACTTAGCTATTTTCCCTACCTCCATTCATAAAAAAATAACCCGGCGCTTCTCAGCAACCAGGTCGTACACATAGACTTCCTCGATTTGAGGAAGGGAATCTAAGTTGTATGACCAGTCAGCTGCTCATTGGCGCCAAAAGGTGGGAACCCTCAGGTTCCTCTTTAGGGCATTGCGGGAACAACGCCTTGCGAATAATAACACGTACAGCGCGTTATCACATTACGTACACGAAAAAGGGACCTTGACCCCCTTGAACGCTCGCTTGCATGTATGGTGCTCGAGGCGAGACTCGAAGGGCCTTCGCTTCGCGAAGCCCCGGGCTTCGGGCGCGTGGCGCCCTCGCCACGCTCCGCTACAAACAGGCCACAGGCCTGTTTGCTTAACGCTTCGCGCGCTCACGCGAGTTCGGCACGAAAAAGGGGGCCGCAACCCCCTTGAACGCTCACTTGCATGTATGGTGCCCGAGGCGAGACTCGAACTCGCACGTTGTTGCCAACGGTGGATTTTGAGTCCACTGCGTCTGCCAATTCCGCCACTCGGGCACGCAATGCGTGAGTTAGTTTATCACAGCTTTCTACCGATTAGTCCGAAAATGGAACTTCGAGCATTTCGATGAGTTCGACCGTGCGGAGCATCTCGCGCCGACGGCATCCGCGACCGTCGACCGAAGCCTCACCCATCTGGTTATCGTAAGGGTCCTCGCGCATGCCGTCGAAAGAGGGCTCAAACTCTGCCTGGAATCGATTGTTGGCCACCATACGCCACGGGTCGAGATTGCCAAAGTAGTGACGGCGGCGCCACTCCTCCCCCATCCTGCGAGCAGAAGATCCAAATGACACGTCGGCGTTGAGCCATCCGGTCTGCGGCGTATAGAACTCTGCCCAGTCGTGCGACCCCACCGAATCGGGCGCAACATACAGGCCGCTCTGCCAACGGGCAGGCACGCCCGCGATACGGCACATGGTGATAAACGTGAGCGCCATAACGCCGCAATCGCCGCGGAGCGAATGCGCGCAGTCATCGGCAATAGATCCCAAAAGCAAGTACGGCGGCTGATAGCGATAGTCGATGTACTGCGTCAGGTAATCATAGATAGCACGGGCGCGATCGAGCGGATCCTCGAGCCCGTCAATGACACGGGCTGTCAGCTGCTGTAGATACGGCGTGAATGCAATGTGCGGACGGTCCTCGGAGGTGTCCACGGGCAGTGGCGTGTCCATGCAAGGATGCACCGGAAGCGCACCCCCATAGACATCACGATAAGCGGCATCAATTTGATAGCGATAGGTCACCGAGAATGAGCGCTCACTCGAAGAAGACCACGAGGCGGTACGCGCCGAAGCATTCGCGGGGGCAACAGCACCCTCCGGCGTCATATCGAGAACCTCGATATGAGACTGTTGACGACAGGCGGCGGCAACGGGTAGCCACGCGCGAACGGTCTCCCTTTCCAGAGCGCCGGGGACAGACACGGACGCTTTAAGCGTAATGACGCGAGCCAATCCGTTTTGTGACTCCATCTCCTTGAGCATCTCGTTGCGCAGTGCTATTCCGTCCGTAGAATCGGGCCGCATGCCGGGAACCTCTTTGGGATATACGCGAAGCGAATCGAGGAAGTTGTCGAGAACGAACAGTTCGCCATCGATAAAGCGCCAGTCAATACGCTTACGATTAATCAGGTCATCAAACTGCTCTTCGGTAAACTCTGGCCACTCCTCGCGAATCATCGCAATAGCCTGGTCGCGCGACACCGAAAAATGAAGCGGCGTCTCGAGCATGCGATACCGCTCGGCACGAACACAAGCAGCCAGCGAAGGCTCGGAGTTCTGCTCCAAAAGGCGATCGCAGGCAGCAACAGCCTGCGTCAAATACCCGGCATCCATAAGACGAAGAATCTCGGGCGGCAGTCCAACATCGAGATGACGAAAGTCATCACAGCAAACATCAGCAGAGCAACCAACTGGACCCTCGTCAATAACCTTCCCATCCGAAGGCAGCACATTAATAACAGCCATACCAAAACTCCAAGTCACTAGAACGCTTGAAGCCCATTGTAGCGAGATAAAAAGAAAGCCCCAACAAGGGAGCCATCAACACCGCTGAACGGTAACCATATAACTAAAATCAGACCAGTAACCCTGTAGCAAGTTAACAAAGGAGGCCCCGTTTCCCCGGAGCTGATTCCGTCGCGCGACTTCTGGCAAAGCCAGTAGCCATCTTAATTCAGACTCGTAACCCTGCGGCGTTAAACGAAGGAAGCCCCGTCCCCCGGAGCTGTTTTCTTGGCGCGACTTCTGGCAAAGCCAGGTGAGCGCAAAGGAAACAGTGTAGGGGGACGGGGCTTCCGGCGGGAAGTTTAGCGACGCTTACGCCTTGTTGACGGAGCCAAACTCCTCCATGAGCTCCTTGGTGCGGGCAACGATGTTGTCGCGACCAGGCTTGAGGAGCTTGCGGGGGTCAAAGCCCTTGCCCTGCTGATCCTTGCCAGCCTCGATGTACTCGCGGACGCCCTTGGCGAAGACGAGCTGCAGGTCGGTGTTGACGTTGATCTTGGAGATGCCCAGGGAGATGGCCTTCTTGATCTGATCCTCGGGGATGCCGGTGCCACCGTGCAGAACGAGGGGCAGGTCACCGGTCTGGGCCTTAATCTCGCCCAGACGCTCGAAGGAAAGACCAGCCCAGTCGGCGGGGTACACGCCGTGGATGTTGCCGATGCCGCAGGCGAGGAAGTCGACACCCAGGTCAGCGATCTGCTTGCACTCAGCAGGATCAGCGAGCTCGCCGCTGGAGGTCACGCCGTCCTCGGTGCCGCCGATGCCGCCGACCTCGGCCTCGATGGACATGCCCTTGGAGTGAGCAAGCTCAACGAGCTCCTTGGTGCGGTCGAGGTTAAGCTGGAAGGTCTCCTCGTGAGAGCCGTCATACATGATGGACGTGAAGCCGGCCTCGATGCACTTGAAGCAGTCCTCGTAAGAACCGTGATCGAGGTGAAGGGCGACGGGAACGGTAACGCCCGTGGCCTCGACGGCAGCCTTGACCATGTCGGCGCAGACCTTGAAACCGCCCATCCACTTAGCGGCACCAGCGGTGCACTGAAGGATCAGCGGAGACTTGGCCTCCTCGGCGGCCTGGAGAATAGCCAGGGTCCACTCGAGGTTGTTGGTGTTGAAGGCACCAAGACCGTACTTGCCGGCCTCGGCCTTCTTGAGCATGTCTGCTGCGTTGACGAGCATAAAAGAAACCTCCTGTAAGGTTGCTCCGATAACGCCTGAGATTTTACCACGGCGCACCCGAGCATAAACGTTCGTTTGTTCACGAATATCGTCCAAACAGACTTTTTTGACCGTTTGCCCTACGAAATCGACCCGTTGGGGAAAAATAGCTTGACGTTTGGACGCTTCTCGTGCTTCAAAAGCCGACTATTAAGCTAAATCTGCATGAAAGGGTTCTGCATGAGCTCGCGTGCCATGGTGGTCGAATCGCCATGACCGGTTAGGCAAACGGTATCGGGCGGGAGAAGCCGGGCGAGCTTGGAGAGCGAGCGCAGAATCGCCGCCTCGTCTCCTCCAGAAAGATCGGTGCGGCCGTGCCCACCCGGAAACAGGGTGTCGCCCACAAAGGCAATGTTCCCCTGCTCGGTGGCAGCAAACAAGACGATCCCGCCCGGCGTATGCCCTGGCGTCTCGATCACCTGCAGGTAGATATCGCCCACCTTGATAGCATCTCCCTCGGCGAGCAGGTGCGTCGGCTCCCCGGGGTCAGGCGTCTCAATGCCCCACATAGCTCGCTGTTCCTCGATGTTCGCATGCGGCACCGCCACATCCTTAGCACACAGCTCATACTGGCAGCCCTCGCCAACGGTGGTTCGCACGCCTGCAACACCACCAACATGATCGGCATGGCCATGAGTGCATACGGCGCCAAACACGCGTACGCCGGGATGCTCGGCTCGAATATGCTCCACCAGGCGTTCGCCTTCCCATGCGGGATCGATAATCACGCACTCATTGTCCGAAATAACAGCATAGCTATTGGTCTGAATGGGACCGTTTACGAGCGTCTCGATCTCGACCGATCCCTTGGGAGTTAAATCCAAGGACACAGCACTCATGTCCCTCTCCTCTCTATAGAACTCGAGGCATCAAACGATGCCTCGAGTGTAGCGAATATCGATAATGTGACACGTTCGTCGCGACTAAACGCGGCGCTTAAGCTGGGCTCCACCCTCACCGGGCATCAGGCGGCGCGCGTCGTAGACCGAGTCAACGCTGCTGATGGAGGCCAGCAGCGGATCCAGACCACTCGCGTCCGAGATCTCGACCATAAAGCGCAGGGTTGCAATACCCTCGCGGTTGGTCGACGTGGCGGCAGAAAGGATATTGCCGCCCGCATCGCCAATGGCAATGGTGACATCCTTGAGCAGGCCCATGCGGTCCAGGCACTCGACCACGATCTCGACCTGGAAGAGGGTGTCGGCAGCGCCGTCCCACTCCACTTCGATCATGCGCTCGGGATG
This sequence comes from Collinsella sp. TM05-37, assembly GCF_003436455.1. NCBI lineage: Bacteria > Bacillati > Actinomycetota > Coriobacteriia > Coriobacteriales > Coriobacteriaceae > Collinsella > Collinsella sp. TM05-37. The sequence goes on from NZ_QSPN01000001.1 coordinate 11,440, forward strand.
CTCCATAAGACCCTTGACGTTGGGACAGTTGGCGCGATGCACCGAAACGCCACGACCGCGCGTGATGAAGCCGACGATGTCGTCGCCCGTCACGGGGTTGCAGCAATGAGCCAGACGGACCAGTAGGCCGCTGTTGCTCTCGCCCTTGACGATAATGCCGTTACTGGCGCTCTTGCCGCGCTTTTGCGGCTTGCGGTTGGAGCCGCGAGCAGGCTGCTTCACGACCTCGGCGATAGCCTCGGCCTTGGTGAGCTGTTCCTCGGGCTTGGGGTCCAAGATTTGCTCGACCTTATTGCCCACAGCGCGCGGGGCAACCTTGCCGGCGCCGACGGCGGCAAACAGGTCCTCGAGCTGCTTGAAGTTAAACTGCTCCGCCACGGCGTTGAGCGCACGCGTCGAACGCGGCGTAGAAATGCCATAGCCACGCTTACGCAGGTCCTTAGCCAGCATATCGCGACCAGCAGCAGCGTCGTCGTCCTTGGTCGCAGCGGCAAAATAGCGGCGGATCTTTGACTTGGCGGAAGGTGTCTTAACGATCTTGAGCCAATCACGCGACGGCTTGGAACTCTTGTTAGTCAGAATCTCGACACGGTCACCCGTCTTAATCTCGTGCGTGAGCGGAGCCACCGCACCGTTGATTTTGGCGCCGACGCAATGGTTTCCCACCTCGGTGTGAACGGCGTAGGCAAAGTCGAGCGGCGTGGAGCCGGCACGAAGCGCCATGACCTCGCCCTTGGGCGTAAAGACAAAGATCTCCTGATCGAAGAGGTCGACCTTCAGCGAATGCAGGTATTCCTTGGCATCGGTGATCTCGTCGGAAGCCGCCCAATCGAGCGAATGCTTGAGCCAGTTGATCTGGTCGTCCAAACGTTGAGCGTCATTGGTCTTGGAAGCAGACGATCCGCCCGACTTCTTATATAGCCAGTGGGCGGCAATGCCGTACTCGGCCTGCTCATGCATCTCATAGGTTCGAATCTGAATCTCGAGCGGGCGAGCCGTGGGGCCGATGACCGTCGTGTGGAGCGACTGGTAGTTATTGACCTTGGGCATGGCGATATAGTCTTTAAAGCGGCCGGGCATGGGGTGCCACAGCGTGTGCACCGCGCCGAGCGTGGAGTAGCAATCGCGCACCGAATGCGTGATGACGCGCAGTGCCACCAGGTCGTAGATCTCGGAGAATTCCTTGCCCTTGCGCTTCATCTTTTGGTAGATGGACCAATAGTGCTTGGAACGGCCGTTGATCTGGAAGTCTTCCAGGCCAATGCGGTTGAGCTCGTCGGTGAGCGTCTTGATGGTCTCGGCCAGATAGCGCTCACGGACCTCGCGCGACTCCGCCACCATGCGTGCGATGCGCTGGTAGGCATCGGGCTCCAGGTAGAAGAAGGACAGGTCCTCGAGCTCCCATTTAATGGAGCTCATGCCCAGACGGTCGGCCAGGGGCGCATACACGTCCATGGTCTCGCGAGCCTTAAACAGGCGACGGTCCTCACGCAGGGCTGCAAGGGTGCGCATGTTGTGCAGACGGTCGGCAAGCTTAACGATGATGACGCGGATGTCCTTGGACATGGCGAGGAACATCTTTCGCAGCGTGAGCGCCTGTTTCTCGTCCATACTGTCGACTTCGATGTTGGTGAGCTTGGTCACGCCATCGACGAGCTCGGCCACCGTATCGCCAAACAGGCCGGAAACATCGGCAAGCGAGGTCTCGGTATCCTCGACGGTATCGTGCAGCAGCGCGGCGCACACTACATCGCAGTCCATCTTGAGATCGGCCAAAATGATGGCCACCTCGACGGGATGGTTGATGTACATCTCACCCGAGCGGCGCTTTTGGTTGCAGTGCTTCTCGGCAGCAAAGCAATAGGCCTGCTCCACCTTAGAAAAGTCGTCCTCATTCATATATTTGAGGCACAGGCGCTCCAGTTTGTCGTAGCTGTCCGCCATAATCTCGGGCGGCAGCTCATCGGCATGCTTATAGTGCTCCATCTCCGAGAACGGCTGGAGGGTGGAATCATGGGCGGTACGGGCTGCGGCATCCATCGAGGTCCCCTTCCCCTAGGCCCGCGGTACGATCGGGCGGTTAACTTTGGCTAGCATATCAGAAGCGCACGAATCGAGCGCCCAACTCCGGAAAGCCGAGAACTCCATGCGCGAGCGCAAGCCCTCCAAATAGCGAATTGACCTGCTCAATTGCACACGGCCGGGGTTTTCGGCCATCGCGATGCGACGGGTGTCGTCAAACCCCGAAATGCGACAGAAACCAAGCTCTTCGAAGATTCCCAGGCCACTTTCCACCGAGCGCTCGTCGACCGGCGTGCGAGCATCGATGGCAAGGCACATCTGCGCGATGTCGATATCGCTTGCGCAGAATGAATCATCCCCGGTCTTACCGCGGTTGGAGCGCCACATGGTCTGCAACGCACGATAGAGTGTGACGAGTTCGTCGCGCTCGGGTGCGTAGCAGTCGAGCAGGCGCTCGTTGATGCGGGCGTCGCGCGACGAATAGAGCAGGTGGATCACGGCGGGCTGTCCGTCACGACCGGCACGCCCGCTCATCTGGTTGAACTCAATGGCGCCAAACGGCATGTGGTACAGCACGACATGGCGGATATCGGGCAGATTGACACCCTCGCCAAAGGCAGAGGTCGAGACGATGCAGCTGAGGCTTCCGTCTCGGAATGCTTCCTCCACGCGGCGGCGATCGGAGCGCGCAAGCCCCGCGTTATAGAACGCGATATGGGTTGCGCAATCGGGCACACGCTTGCGCAACGTCTTGGCGAGCGCCACGGACTGGTCGCGCGAATTGACGTAAATGACGGTCTTCTCCCCCGTCGCCACGATCGACACCAAACGGTTCTCGCGGCTCGCAAGGTCGCGGTCGTCCTCGAGCTGCAGGTTCTCGCGCACCGTCTCGTCGACCACCGTGCGAGTAATCGGCAGCATGCGGGCAAGCTCGGCCACGACCGGAGCCGTCGCGGTGGCCGTCGCAGCCATAACAACCGGGTCGCCCAGGGCTTTGAGGATATCGGGCATGTCGAGATAGGCGCTGCGGTCGCCGCCCTTGGCAAGGCCGGCGTGGTGCGCCTCATCGATAACGACAAAGCCGATGCGGCCCGAACGCGCGAAGCGGTCACGGTGGATAGATAGGAACTCGGGCGTCGTGAGCACGATACCGGTGCGGCCCGAAGCTAGGCCGGCGAACACATCATCGCGTGCGGCCTCCACGGTCTCGCCGGTCAGCACGCCAACGCCAATGCCAAGCGCTGCCATCGTCGACGAGAGGTGATAGGCCTGGTCGGCAACAAGCGCGCGCAGCGGATAGACAAAGATGCTCGCACGTCCGCGAAGGACAGCCTCGCGCGCAGCATGTACATGGAAGATGAGAGACTTGCCGCGGCCCGTTCCCATAACGGCCAAGACGCTCTGGTGGTCGGCCAAGGCATCGAGCGCCTCAACCTGCGCGCGGTGCGGCTGGTTCGATCCGATAAAGCTATGGATAAGCGAGCGCGTGAGCTCGGTATAGGAAAGCTGGGCGAGCGTCTCGCGTTTACGCGACTCCAGGCGCAGGCCAGAATCCGCCGGCTGCACGCCGCGGCGAAGCTCGCACGCCGGATCATCGACGCTGGGCAGCGTGGTATCGCGAACCAGAACATCCTTGATCATGAGCTTTGGCTTTACGCGACCTTGCCAATGCTCGGCCACGGCCTCGAACACCAAGTCGACGGCGCTATCGCAATTGATGAGCTTATCGATCTGCGGCACGCGGAACATAATGGCCGGCACACTCGCGGCGCCATCGGTCGCCACAAAGCGCATGTGCTCGCCGGTTTTGCCCACCACGGCGCGGTCGCACATCGTCACGCCCTCGGCAGCCAGCAGCGGCACCTTGTTGCCCTGGCCAAACGGCTCAAGACGGGAGATCTGCTCGATGGTCTCGATATTCAGCTCGGAAAGGTCGACGGTGGCGGCGACCTCGTCGGTGTCTTCAAAGTCCTCGGCGGGAAGCTCCGATAGCACGGCGGAAAGGCGGCGGCGGAACTCATCGAGCTTGGATGCCTCGATGGTCACACCCACCGCACCGGCATGTCCGCCGCGACGAATCAGCAGGTCGGAACAGCGCTCGACGGCGTCAAACAGGTTAACTTTGCCCACCGAGCGACCAGAGCCGCGCGCGATACCGTCCTCGATCGAGAACAGTAGCGCCGGCACGTGATAGCGGTTGGTCAGACGGCTTGCCACGATGCCCTTGACGCCCTCGTGCCAGCCCTCGCCACCCACGACGATTGCGCGCCCGCCGTCATAAGTCTCCTCGACCTTCGCCATGGCATCGCGCGTAAGCTCGGCCTCGATCTCGCGGCGTTGGCGATTGATTTCCTCGAGCTCGGCGGCAAGAGTGCTCGCTTCGATGGGGTCGCGGGCAAGCAGCAGGTCGAGCGCCAGCTTGGGATCAGCCATGCGGCCGGCAGCATTCAGACGAGGGATGAGCGAAAACGACAGGCCGTCGGCCGTAATGGTAGAAAGGTCGGCCTTGGCAAGTGCGGCAAGCGCGATATAGCCGGGGCGGGCCGTCACGCGCATCTGCTGGATGCCCTCGGCGACCAGTGCGCGATTCTCGGGCGTGAGCGGCATCATGTCGGACACGGTGCCCAGCGCTGCGACCTCTATCAGCGAACGCCAATACGACGGCTTGCCCAAACGCTCGCCCAGGACCTGCACCAGCTTGAGCGCCACGCCGGCACCGGCAAGCTCGCGCGAGGGACCCTCGTCCTCGAGCTTGGGGTCGGTCAGGGGCACGCCCTGCGGCACCTGGTCGGAGGGCTCGTGATGGTCCGTGACCACCAAATCGATCCCCAGGCTCTCCAGATAGGAAACCTCTTCCTTGGCGGCAATACCGTTATCGACGGTCACAATCAGGTTGGGTTGGGCGAGTTCGTTGACGCGGTCGAGCGCCGCACGCGACAGGCCGTAGCCCTCGTCAAAGCGATGCGGAATAAACGGCGTGACATCGGCGCCAAACGTGCGCAATGCCTCGGTCAACAGGCAGGTCGACGTAATACCGTCAACATCAAAATCGCCAAAGACCGCAATGTGCTCGTGGCTGCGAATAGCGCGCTCAACGCGGTCGGCGACGACCGCCATGCCCGGAATAACGAGCGGGTCGGCCCAGTCGCGATCGAGCGAAGGCGTCAAAAACAGCTGGCCTTCTTCGATGGATGTAATGCCGTGCGCAACCATAATGCGCGCCACCAGCCCGGGTATGCCCAGGCCAGCCGAAAACTCCTTTTCGAGCTCGGGGTTTTGCCGAGCGACTGCCCAGCGATGCGTCGTCTTAAGCGATGACATAGGCGCCCACCCCCGATAGGGGCAGGTCGCCGCGATACCTCTCACGGTTCATAGCGATGAGTCCTCTGTGTATGCCCGCTTCGGCAGGCAGATCTGTTGAACGGATTTATTATACCGTGCAGAGCAGACGCAAATCGCCGCAGCACGCCGCGGTTTCGGTAAACGATGCCGGTAATAGCCTCGAAATATTCGAGCGTTTCTGACGCACGGACGCATGCGAGCGTCTAGCATATCCATTCAAAACGGGTTCACGGGCAAAGGGAGTCACAAGCGCATATGAAGCAATGGGTTGGACTGGGCAAGTTTCTCGCGGGGCACATGCAGGTCATCGTTCCGATTTGCGTGGCACTCGGCGTGCTCTTTCCCCAACAGATTGGCGTACTCAAGCCCATCGTTCCCACCTTGTTTGCCTTTATGACGTTTCAGGGTGCGCTCAGCAACACCTTTCACCAGGTAACCGAGGTGTTCCGCCGTCCGTTGCACCTAGTCTTGGCGCTGCTCGTCTCGGCGGTGCTTATTCCCATCGCGGCGTATGCCATGGGGTCACTCTTCTTTGGCTCCAACCCCAACCTTGTCTGCGGCATTGTGCTCGAATACAGCGTGCCCGTGGCCGTCACCGCTTTTATGTGGATCAGCATGTTCGGCGGCAACGGCCCGCTCGCGCTCACCATCATCCTGACGTCCTCGGTCATCTCACCTGTGACGATTCCGCTTACGCTCAAGCTCCTGCTGGGCGCCACCGTCTCGATCGACGTGCCGAGCATGATGCAGAACATGGCCTTTATGATCGCCATCCCCGCTGTGCTCGGTATTGCCATCAATGAACTCACGCGCGGCTGGGGCCACGAGAAACTCTCTCCCGTGCTCTCGCCCGCCTGCAAGTTCATGATGATGGGCGTCATCGCGTCCAACTCCACCGCTATGAGCGAGTACGTGCTGCACATAAACGCGGTGCGCCTGGAAGTCGCCCTCTTTATTTTGGTCTTCGCCATCAGCGGCTTTGTCGTCGGTTTTCTGGTCGCACGTGCGCTGCATCTGCCATATAGCGAGACGACTACCATGTGCTTTACCTGCGGCATGCGCAACATCTCTTCGGGTGCCGTCATCGCCACGCAGTACTTTCCGGGCGAGGTCGTGTTCCCCGTCATGTGCGGCACGCTGTTTCAGCAGGTGCTGGCCTCGATTATCGGGCATCTCTTTGAGTGCCTAACCTGCGAGGAGCGCACCAAACAGCGCAAGCGGGTCGAAGCCGGCCGCGACGCCATGGCGCGCTAGGCTGTCCGCATTACGCGGGTGTTAGTCTTGCTATACGAGCGTTTCCAGATGCGCACGCAGACGCTCAGCATCGATATCGAGCGTCGTCTCGGCATTGACTTGGGCCAAACGATAGCCGACAAAGTAGGGCGAAACCACCCAACGCGGCAGCGCCTTGGCAATGGTCCGACCGCCCAGGTGATAGAAGAACAAGTTGTACGACTCTGCGCGACCACCGTGGTGCTCGTTTAGGATATAGCGCAGAGCTACCTGGACCGCATCGGCAAAGAGATCCGCCTCGGCTTGGTCTCGTGCGTCATCGCTGGCGGCGATTCCCTGCGGGGCTGAAACGTTGATCTCAAAGAACCCCATGATCGGTTCGGTTGAGATATTGACCGAGATTCTCCCCTGTTGCCAGACATTGATGCCTTCGAAATTGGCGGAAGTCAGCGAAGTGTAGCCGTCTTCCTGCTCCAAACCCACAATCTGCATGTGCGGATGAACGAGACTACCGCCCGAGAGCGGACCCTTGTTCTTGTACATGAGAACGCTGCGATACTGCTGTGAATCGATCATCTGCTGCCAGCAACCCAGGGCAAACCGCATCACATGGTGGAGTTCATCCGGCTCATAGATCACCAGGTCGGCATCGTGATCGGCCGACTCGATCAGCACGGTTTGACGGGTGGCGCGCAGGGTCTTGAACTTATTCTCGAGCCAGATGCAGTCACCATCGCGCCGGATGATATCGGCAAGTTCCTCGGTATCGCAAAAGGGACACGCGGTGCCAGGGCGCCGGTTGTCGTCGGGCTTACCGTTCGCCTGCTGAACGTCAAATACCAGCGCCACGGGTTACGCCTCCAGCGGCACGATCTTGGTGCCATGGAGCTCGGAGACGCTCAATGCCGCCGCCACGGTATCGCGGTTGGCCGTAGAAATGCCGCCGCCGGGAAGGATGGTCAGGCGGTCGCCCGCATACTCGACAAGACGCGACAGGTGCTCCAGGTTGTCCTCGATCGGCGTTCCGGCAGCACCACCATGCGTCAGGATGCGCGTGATGCCGCAGTCGGCGAGTGTGTCAATGGCGTCCAGCTGAGCCTCGGGCGAGAGCTGGTCAAAGGCCATGTGGAAGGTGATATCGATGGCCCCGCGCTTGCACTCCTCGGTCGCGCAGCCCGTAGCCATCACGAGGGCGCCGAGGGTGAGCTCGTCGAGCGCCCAGCCGCCGGCACAGGGCTTGCAGCAGCCAAAGACCAGGCCGTCAACGCCGGCGCTCACGGCAAGACCCAAGTCCATCTCCATCATGCGCAGCTCGTCCTGGTTGTAGTGAAAGTCACCGCCACGCGGGCGAATCATGCACATCACTCGCGCGTCATGCTCGTGAGCATAGCTGACCGTAGTGCTGATAACGCCGGCCGAGGGCGTGGTACCACCGACGGCAAGGTTGTCGCACAACTCGATGCGCTTAGCACCGGCATCGATAGCCGCCGGCACACGCTCAAAGTTCTCGGCACAAAACTCGTACAGCATAGCTAGACCCCCAAAGACAGCAGATGTTTTCCGACGGGCATTGTCACACACCCCCATGAAGTTGCGGTGGAATAAGGACTCTTTTGACCTCTGAGGCTCCCATTTAGTCCCTATTCCACCGCAACTTAAAGGGAATAGTCGTTGGCATCTGCCACAACGTCGATGTTTTGGCAACGACAGCGAAAACCCGCCAGAGCGAGCAAGGTGCCTTGAAACGAGGCGGCATTGCCCTTCTGGTCATGCCGCCGAAGTTGAAAGGCAGATTGCCGCTCTGGCGGGCTTGCAGCGTCGAGCCGTTACGCGGTTTGGTAAAACCGCGTAACTAGTTAACCGCCCAGGTAGGCTTTGCGGACGTTATCGTCGTGCAGGAGCTCTTGGCCGGTGCCAGTCATGGTGATCTTGCCGGTCTCGAGCACGTAGCCGCGTGTGGCGATCGAGAGCGCCATCTGCGCATTCTGCTCGACCAGAAGCACCGTGGTGCCGGCCTTGTGCAGGTCCTCGACAATCTGGAAAATCTGCTCAATCAGAATCGGCGCCAGGCCCATGGAAGGCTCGTCGAGCATGAGCAGCTTGGGGTTGCTCATAAGGGCGCGCCCCATAACGAGCATCTGCTGTTCGCCGCCCGAAAGGGTGCCGGCGACCTGGCGACGGCGCTCCTTAAGGCGCGGGAACTGCTCGTAGACGCGCTCAAGGCCCGGAGCCACCGTGGACTTGGGCTGCGTGTAGGCGCCCATCTCCAGGTTCTCCTCGACCGTCATCTGCAAAAAGGCGCGACGGCCCTCGGGAACCTGGGCCAGGCCCTTGCCCACCAGTTTATCGGCAGGCGTATGGGTAATGTCCTCGCCCATAAACTTGATGGAGCCGGTCTTGGAACGCAGCAGGCCCGAGATGGTTTTAAGCGTCGTGGACTTACCGGCGCCGTTCGCGCCGATCAGGGCCACGATCTCGCCCTCGTTGACGTTAAAGGAGATGTCCTTGATGGCGTGGATAGCGCCGTACCAGACGTTGATGTTGTAGACGGAAAGCATCGGCTCTGCCATTTAGTTCTCCCCCTTATCCTGCTTGCCCAGATATGCCTCAATTACGGCATCGTTGTTCTGGATCTCCTCGGCCGTGCCCTTGGCGATGACCTTACCAAAGTTGAGCACGCAGATGCCCTCGCAGATGTTCATGACGAGCGACATATCATGCTCGATAAGCATAATGGCGATGCCAAAGGTGTCGCGGATCTTGACGATGTTCTCCATGAGCTCCGCGGTCTCGGACGGGTTCATGCCGGCGGCAGGCTCGTCGAGCAGCAGCAGTTTGGGGTTGGTGGCAAGCGCGCGGACGATCTCCAGACGACGCTGGGCGCCGTAAGGCAGCGAGCCGGCCTGCTCGTTTGCCAGGTGCTCCATATCAAAGATGGACAGCAGCTCCATGGCGCGCTCGTGGGCGGCCTTCTCGTGCTTCCAGTACGTCGGCAGACGCAGCACGCCCTCAAAACCAGAGTAGCGCTCCTGGTTGTGCAGGCCGACCTTAACGTTGTCCTCCACCGTCATGGTGTTGAACAGGCGAATGTTCTGGAAGGTACGGGCGATACCCATACGGTTGACCTGATAGACCGACTTGCCCGAGGTGTCCTCGCCGTCGAGCAGGATAGTACCGTGCGTGGGCTGGTACACCTTGGTGAGCAGGTTGAAGACCGTGGTCTTACCGGCACCGTTGGGACCGATCAGACCGGCGATCTCGGTCTTACCGATGGTCAGGCTAAAGTCGTCGACTGCCTTAAGGCCGCCAAATTCAATGCCCAAGTGGATGCACTCGAGCGCCGGGCGCTGGCCCAGGTCGCGGTCGGGAACGATGGCGCCAGAAGGATACGGGACCATCTTGCCCTTGTTGAACTCAAACTTACTGGGCATCGGCTGCTACCTCCTTCTTGGAAGCAAAGCGGTCCTTAATGCGTGCGAAGAACGCCTTGAGCTGCGGGTTGTTGGTAAAGATCATGACCAGGATCAGCACGATGGCGTAGATGAGCATGCGGTAGTCCGAGAACTGACGGAGCAGCTCGGGAAGCACCGTGAGCAACGCCGCCGCGATGACGGAGCCGCGCATATTGCCCAGACCGCCCAGGACCACGAATACCAGGATGAGGATGGACGTGTTGAAGTCGAACTTGGTGGCGGAAAGCTGCGAGAAGTTACCGCCGAAGAGGGCTCCGGCAGCGCCGGCGAGAGCGGCGGAAACCACGAAGGCGATCATGCGGTACTCGGTGACGGAGATGCCCACGGACTCGGCAGCGATCTTGTTGTCGCGCACGGCCATAATGGCACGGCCGGTACGGCTGCGAACCAGGTTGAGCACGATCACGAGTGCGACCATGACCAGGACGGCACCGGCGAGGAAGGTCGAGTACGTCGACACGCCCGATGCGCCCTGGGCGCCCTTGATGATGGCGGTGCCGTCCTCGAGCAGGTGCAGGTCGTCGATCGTGGAGTTACCTGTAATGTTAAAGATCACATGCAGGCCGCGGGAGTCGACGCCCACGATAAGGCAGGTGACGATCTCTTTGATGATCTCGCCAAAGGCCAGCGTCACGATAGCCAGGTAATCGCCGCTCAGGCGAAGGACCGGGATGCCGATCAAGAAGCCCAGGATGGCGGCAGCGATGGCGCCGACCACGATGCTGATGATAAGGCGCACCGGATCGGAGGGAACGGCGCTCTCCAGCGCGACGGCGGTGACGATTCCCGTATAGGCACCGACACTCATAAAGCCCGCGTGGCCCAGCGACAAGTCACCCGCGATGCCGACGACGAGGTTAAGGGAGATGGCCATGACGATATAGGCCGTAATGGGAACCAGCTGACCGGCGATCATGCGCGGAATCATGTGGTTGGACTGCATAAAGAACACGATGGCGAACGCCACAAGGCACATGGCGTACGTAACAAAGTCGTGACGCGTCTGCTTGTCTTTAAGAAACTTCATAACGCTCACCTACACCTTCTCGGGGACGTACTTGCCCAAGAGGCCGGCAGGCTTGACGAGCAGGACGATGATCAGAACACCAAAGACGATGGAGTTGGCAAGGCTCGTGGAAATGTAGGCCTGCGCCATCGCCTCGATGATGCCGATGAGAATGCCACCGACAAAGGCGCCGGGGATGGAGCCGATACCGCCAAAGACGGCGGCGTCGAAGGCCTTGATGCCAGGCATGGCACCCGTCGTGGGCTGCAGCACCGGCGAGTAGGAGCACAGGAGCACGCCGGCGATGGCGGCAAGGGCAGAGCCGATGGCAAACGTCATCGAGATGGTGCGGTTGACGTTGATGCCCATGAGCTGAGCGGCGGCCTTGTCCTCGGACACGGCGCGCATGGCTTTGCCCATCTTGGTCTTACCTGTAAAGAACATCAGGCCGGCCATGATAACCAGGCAGGCGACGATGGTGACGAGCGACACGGCGCTCACGTTGAACTTGGCCAAGAACTCCGGCACCGGGAAGGTGACGAGCGAAGTGAAGTTCTTGGGCGTGGCGCCCCACAGAAGCTGCGCGGCATTCTGCAGGAAGTAGGACACGCCGATGGCCGTGATCAAAACGGCCAGCGGGCCTGCTTGGCGCAGCGGCTTATAGGCCAGACCCTCAATGAGAACACCGAGAACCGTGCAGACCACGCAAGAGAGAATTACAGATGCCCAGCCCGGGAGGCCGAGATACGACGTGGCGCAGAACGAGACATAGGCACCGACCATGATGACGTCGCCGTGAGCGAAGTTCAGCATCTTGGCGATACCGTAGACCATGGTGTAGCCCAACGCGATGATGGCGTAGACGCTGCCCATGGACAGGCCGTTGACCAGGTATTGGATAAAGACCGTCATGTTCCACATCCCCCTTTCGAATAGGTTTCCAGTTGATGTATGAAACAGGGACGTTACACTGTCCCTAGATACCAAGCAAGCAGGGAAGGCCAAAACCTCCCCTGCTTGGGATCAAAACCGCTCTATGTAAGGCGGTCTATTAGGCCTGTACGTACTTGCCATCGGTGATAACGTACGCCGTGGGGTCCTTCTGGACCTGACCCTTATCGTTCCAGGTGAGCTTGCCGGTCAGACCGTCAACGGTAATCTTGAGCATAGCCTTGGGCAGCTTCTCGGCGACCTCGGTCGGATCGGCGTCGACACCAAGACCGGCCTCCTTGAGGGCCTCAGCCACCGCGTGCACGCCATCGTAGGCGTCGGCGGCAAACTGGTCGGGGGTATCGCCGTACTTATCCTTGTAAGCGTTGACGAAGTCGGCATTCTTCTCGTCGTCGGCGGAGAACGGGGTCATAAGCAGCAGGCCCTCGGCAAGAGAAGTGTCGAAGCCCTCAACGCCCAGGATGCCGTCCATGCCGTCGCAGCCCATCATCTTGACGTCGTAGCCCATGTCCTTGGCGTTCTTGAGCAGGACGGACGCCGGCGTGTAGTAGATCGGCGCGAAGATCATGGTGGCGCCGGCCTGCTTGGCCTTGGTCAGCTGGTTGGTAAAGCTCGTGGCAGAGTCGTCCTTAAAGGTCTCCTCGTCAACAATCTCGAGCTTAGACTCAGCGGCCTGGGCCTTAAAGGAATCTGCGATACCCGAAGAATAGGCGTCGCCGGAGTTATAGAACAGTACGAACTTCTCGTCCGCATACTTCTGCGCCAGGAACTTGGCAGCGTTGACGCCCTGGTTGGGGTCGGTAAAGCAAACCTGGAAGACGCAATCCTTGCCGTCGGTGACGTCCTCGGAGGACGCGGACGGGGTGATCATGAACGTCTTGGGGTCGTTACCGCACTCTGCGGCAACGGCAACCGACGCACCCGTGGTGGTCGGGCCGACAAGGGCCTGCATGCCCCAGTCGAGCAGGGTATTAAAGGCGTTGACGGCCTTCTCGCCGTCGGCCTGGTCGTCCTCGGCCTTGCTGGCAAGCGGCAGCTCCTTGGTGGAGAAGTCCTTGCAGCCAAGCTCGACGCCCTGGGTAACGGACTTGCCGTAGGACGCGGCGGCACCGGTCAGCGGGCCGATGGTGCCGATCTTAAACGAAGCGTCGCCCGAAGCGGAACCGCTGTCGCCGCCGTTGGAGGAGCAGCCAGCTAGAATGGACATCGCCCCCAGACCTGCTGCGCTCGCGATAACGCTCCTGCGATTCATAACAGGGTTCAATGACTTACCGGTGAGGCTCGACATGCGGCTCTCCTCTCAAATCTCGTCGGGTTTCGGTTACCCAACAGGCCATCCTTCGCCGTGTTCGGCGTTCGCAAAATAGTAGACGCTTTAGTTGAGAAAAGTGGCGATTATTTCAACTATTCTTTTGTTTTGTCCGTTTATCCATAATTATGCGTATTTCTATTGGTTTATGCAGTTTAGCCACTTTATTGTGTGAAAGTAATGTTTCCATTCTGTTACAAGCTTCCCTGTCCTGATTAAAACGGCCTCACCGGTAGCGCTTTATACGCACTTAGGCGGCGATGTACTTGCCGTCCTGGATCACATAGGCTGTAGCGGGCTTCTCGACTTGGCCCTCGTCGTTCCACGTGAGCTCGCCCGTCAGGCCCTCGATCTTGATCTTGCGCATGGCCTTGGCAAGATCGCCGGCAATGTCGGCGCCGTCGGCCGTAATATCGATGTCTGCCTTATCGATAGCCTCGACAATCGCATGGACGCAGTCATAGGCATCGGCGGCAAACTGGTTGGGCGTCTCGTCGTAGGCGTCCTTATATGCCTTGACAAAGTCGGCGTTCTTCTCATCGTCGGCAGAGAACGGGGTCATGAGCAGCACGCCCTCGGCAAGGGAGGTGTCGAAGCCCTCAACGGAGAGCAGGCCGTCCATGCCGTCGGTACCCATGAGGGTCATGTCGTATCCCATGTCCTTGGCGTTCTTGAGCAAAACGGACGCCGGCGTGTAGTAGATCGGCGCAAAGATGAGCGTGGCGCCGGCCTCCTTGGCCTTGGTGAGCTGGTTGGTAAAGCTCGTGGAGGAGTCGTCCTTAAAGGTCTCGGTATCGACGATATCAAGTTTGGACTCCTTGGCCTGCTCGGCAAAGGCATCGGCAACACCCGAGCTGTACGTATCGCCGGAGTTGTAGAACAGGGCGATCTTGGCGTCTGCATACTTCTCGGCCAAAAACTTGGCAGCACTCGCGCCCATGGTGGGGTCGGTAAAGCAAACCTGGAAAACCGTGGTCTTGTCCTTGGTGACGTCGAGGGACGAAGCAGAGGGCGTGACCATGAGCATATCGTCGGCGATCTCGCCCGAGACAGCGACGGCGGCACCAGTCGTGACGGGGCCGACGAGCGCCTGCATGCCCCAGTCGCACAGGGTATTGAAAGCGTTGATAGCCTTCTCGCCGTCGGCGACGTCATCCTCGGACTTAAGCGAGAGTTTGAGGTCCTTGGTCGAGAAATCCTTGGCGGCAAGCTTGGCACCCTTCTCGGCCGAAACGCCATAGGTTGCCGCGGCGCCGGTCAGAGGGCCGATGACACCGATCTTGAAGGTCTTGCCGTCATCGGCGGTGCCGCCGTCCGAGCCACCCGACGAGCAACCAGCGAGTGCGGCGGTGCTGCCGAGCGCCGCAGCGCCGGCGAGAAAGTTCCTACGGCTGAGCGTGCTGTTGATGCTGAACATGGTGTCCCCCTTTTTCGCTGGCCGCGGTGCGGCCGTCTTGCGGTACAGGGCAAACCTTATGGCGCAAACGTTGACAGTTTGTTACAGAAGTCCGTTTGTAGCGAGCGTGTTTCCAATGTTTCCGCAGCGTTTCGGGGGTGCCGTTTTGTGCGGCTCCTGTTGCCTGGCGAGCACGCGCCCCCGGTTCACGCTAGAATGCACTCAACCTTTAAGCGGTTAATCCATCCATAAGATGCACGAAGGAGCTATCTATGAGCGAATCCCTGCGCACCGTGAACGTCGGTCTGATCGGTCTGGGAACCGTCGGCGGCGGCGTGGCCCGTCTGATCAAGAGCCACCACGATGAGTACCTGGCAGCCTACGGCATCGACCTTAAGCTGACCCGCGCCTGCGCGCTTGCCTGGGAGCAGGCCGAGGCAGCCGGTATTGAGCGCGAGGCCTTTACGAGTGACTGGCATGACGTCGTCACCGACCCAGCCGTCGATATCGTCGTCGAACTCATCGGCGGCGAGCACCCCGCGACCGAGATCTTCACCACCGCCTTTGAGCACGGCAAGCACGTCGTCTCTGCCAACAAGGCCCTGCTGGGCCGTCACGTCGAGACGCTTGCCGAGAAGGCGCGTGCGTGCGGCGTGCAGATTAAGTGCGAGGCCAGCTGCGGTGGCGGCATCCCCATTGTCAGCACACTCGAGCACGACCTGGTGGGTAACAAGATCCTGACCATCGCCGGCATCCTCAACGGCACCACCAACTACATCCTGTCGCGCATGGACGCCGAGGGCGCCGATTACGCTGACGTGCTCGCCGACGCACAGGCTAAGGGCTATGCCGAGGCCGACCCGTCCGCCGACGTCGACGGCTTCGATGCCGCCAGCAAGACGGCCATCCTCGCCTCCATCGGCTTTGGCACCCGCGTTACCACCGATGATGTGTACCAGCAGGGTATCCGCACCATCGGCGCCGAGGACATCGCCCAGGCCCGCGAGCTCGGCTACACCATCAAACTGCTCGGCATCGCCCGCAACACCGACGCTGGCGTCGACGTTCGCGTGCATCCCACGCTGATCCCCGCAGACCATATGCTCGCCAAGGTCAACGGCGCCATGAACGCCGTCTACGTGGTAGGCGACGCCGTGGGCGAGACCATGTTCTACGGCGCGGGCGCAGGCTCCTTCCCCACCGCGAGCGCCGTCGTGGGCGATATCCTGTCGCTCTCCGAGCAGATCAGCCGCGGCGTGGCTCCGCTGCCCGAGATTGAGCCCTATGGCCACAACCTCGCCTTTAAGCCCATGGACGAGCTCCAGACCAAGTACTATGTGCGCCTGAAGGTCGCCGACCGCGTGGGCGCCCTGTCCGAGACGGTCGACATCTTTGCCAAGCATAACATCTCGATCTCGCTCATCAACCAGGTCGAGGACGGCAAGTCGGGCGTCAGCGATGCCTGCTCGGTCATCTTCCTGACGCACCGCGCGCTCGAGAAGGACGTCCAGGCTGCCGCCGCCGAGCTTGCCAGCGTCGGCTGCGTGGCCGAGGTCGCCAACGTCCTGCGCATCGAGGACGTTGAGGCTTGGACCGAAGGCGTCATGGCGAACTAGCCCAACGCTCGCCTAGCAATACGCGCCTTGAGGGCTCCCGTCCGATGTGGGACGGGAGCCCTTTTGTCACCTGCCCTAAGCACAACGGCAAAGCACATTTGCGCGAGCCGCTCATCGGTAACGCGGGCTACCGTTCACCGATATGCAAACGCGGCCGATTCCGACTACCGCTACGCTGTGCTGCGAATGTCCGCCCGCGATGAGAGGAAGCACCATGTTGCTCGAGGGCAAGAAAGCAATCATCACCGGAGGCACACGCGGTATCGGCTATGCCATCGCCTGCCGTTTTATCGAGGAAGGCGCTGCCGTCACCGTCTTTGGCTCGCGCCAGGAGACTGCCGACACGGCCGTTGAGAAGCTGACAGCCGCCTATCCCGACGCCAAGGTCTGGGGTCGCTCCTGCGATCTCACCTCGCTCGAAGCCGTGACCGAGGCCTTTACCCAGGCTGCCGCTGACATGGGCGGCTTGGACACGGTCGTCAACAATGCCGGCATCTCCCAGCGCTCGCCGCTCCTTAACTATACGGCCGAGGAGTTCGCAAAGGTCATGGACCTTAACGTCGTCGCCGTCTTTAATGGCCACCAGGCTGCCGCCAAGATCATGACCGAGGCCGGCCACGGCGGCACCATCACTACCACAAGCTCGATGGTCGCCAAGTACGGCCAGCCCTCCGGCGTCGGTTACCCCACGTCCAAGTTTGCCGTCAACGGTATGGTCCAGTCGCTCTCGCGCGAGCTCGCTCCCATGGGCATCCGCGTCAACGCCGTCGCCCCCGGCGTGACTAAGACCGACATGGTCGCCAACCTGCCCGAAGAGGTCATCAAGCCCATCATCGCCACCATTCCGCTGGGTCGCATGGGCGAGCCCGAGGATGTCGCCAACGCCTTTGTTTTCCTGGCGAGCGACATGTCCTCCTATGTCACGGGCGCCGTGCTCCCCGTCGACGGAGCCGCCCGCTCCTAAGGAGCCACAAGCTTTGGCTTCAAGTTTCAACATAGCTCAACCAAAAAGGCGCGCCGTCTGAATCAACTACAGACAGCGCGCCTTCTCCTGTTATGAAAGGGAAACTATGTCCCAGTATTTCGGATCAGAACGGGGCACGGTTTCCCCCAGGACCTCCTTGCGGAAACCACATCCCGTTCCGAGCCTTCAAAGCGGGACGCGGCTTCCCCGAGAAAGTATCGACTACTTACCGTCGTCGTCTTCGGCTTCTTCGCGCGCATAGAGCTCCAGCATGCGGCGGCGGTATTCGCGCACAGCGAGCTTGGCGCGCTCCAGGCGGCGGCGCTCACGCGGAGTCAGCTCGGACGGGTCGACCTCGTCTCCATAGGTCTTATCGGCAAGCAGGTGCGCCGCGTCCACGATGCGGGCATCGATGTGGCCGCTCGCTGCCTCGGCGGAAAGACGCTCGGCAATCGTATCGAGCGTAGGCAGGCCCTCGAATACGCGACCATGGCCATGCGAGGTCAGCAGCTCGTGCTCGCGCGCGAGCAAGCTCGCTAGGTCGTGGTGGGCGCGCAAGATGTCGAGCGCATCGGATGGATGCTCGGCAACCTCTGCCACGGCGGCGACCGGTGCGGCATCCACCACGCGGTAGAAGAGCTGCGCGAGCAATGGCATCAAGAACACCGTGATGGCACCGGCGGCAACCATGACCGACGCAATATCTTGCGACAGCGCGCCCGCGTTGACGGCAACGCTCGTAACGGCAACGATGATCGGCAGCGCCGTGGTGCAGTACAGGGCCACGGTAATGCGACCATACGCCGACACATCGCGCGTCGCAGGACAAATGCTCATGGAAATAAGAATAGGCACGGCACGAATAATCAACAACGCCACGATAAAGCCCACGAGCAGACCCGGGCGCGACGCCACGGCCGTCAGATCGATCTTTGCGCCCGATACGGTAAAGAACACCGGAATCAAAAAACCGTAGGCCAGACCGTCGAGCTTGGTCTCGAGCGTATGGTTGCCCTCGGGGATGATATAGCGCAGGACAAAGCCGGCGGCAAAAGAACCCAACACGATGTCGAGATCAAAGACGGCCGAGAACGCCACGAGCGTGACCAGGATGAGCACCGTCAGGCGCACGAAGGTCTGCGACGTGGTATCGGCGCGCTCCTCGACAAACGCAAAGAAGCGGCTGCCGACGCGCTTGGAGCGGCTTGGGACCACGGCCAGCAACACGCAAACCACCGCAAACAAGCCAAGGATTACGAGCGTTTGGATGCCAGTGCGGGCAGACAGCAGCACCGACATGGCGAGCACGGGACCGAGCTCGCCCCAAGTGCCATACGCGAGAATCGAGTCGCCCACGCGCGTGCCGGTGAGCGAGCGCTCGCGCATGATGGGCACAAGCGTACCGAGCGCCGTCGAAGTGAGGGCAAGCGTCACGGCGATACCGTCGAAATGACTGACTGAGAACCACGGGGTAAAGCGCACGGCAAGCCAGGCGATACCAAACGTGACGACCCACGTCGCCAAGCCGTAGCGCCCCTCGACGCCCGTGATGCTCTTGGGGTCGATCTCAAAGCCGGCAAGCAGGAACAAAAAGGCCAGGCCCAGCTCGGACACAAGCGAGACCTCAGCATCTACATGGATGACGCCGAGCATATGGGGTCCCAGTACCGCGCCGAGCACGAGCAAAAAGACCGTCTCGGGAACGGGTTTTCCGGGAATCGCCGAGGCGATAAAAGGACTCGCAAAGGCCACGAGTGCGATGATGGCGAGCGAAACGAATGCCATGTGATGCCTTTCTCTTGTTTGCGCTTCACTGTAGCACCCTCGCCGTCCTCAACGCGCCGCGAGCTGTCGTATCATAGTGAGGTTTACAAACATGTGGCTCAAGGCGACCGCAGGGCAGACCCCGCAAACCGACCGCTGCCGCATACCGTACCGTACGCCCAACCGATCAGGAAGGCAGGAACCAATGGTCTCTCGTATCTACGTGGAGAAGAAACCCGGGTTCGACGTCGAGGCTCAGCAGCTCAAGGGCGAGCTGACCGAAATTCTCGGCATCAAGGGCATCGAGGCCCTGAGGATTATCAACCGCTACGACGTCGAGGGCATCGACAAGGAGCTTTTCCGGTCCTGCGTGCCGACCGTCTTTAGCGAGCCCCAGGTCGATGTGACCTACGACGAGCTCCCCGCAAGCGATGGCGCCGTCTTTGCCGTCGAATTCCTGCCTGGCCAGTTTGACCAGCGCGCCGACTCCGCCAGCGAGTGCGTGCAGCTCATCAGCCAGGGCGAGCGCCCCGCCGTGCGCTCCGCCAAGGTCTATATGATCTCGGGCGCTCTGGACGAGGCCGCCATTGATGCCATCAAGCACTACGTGGTGAACCCCGTCGAGGCGCGCATCGCCTCGCTCGACCTGCCCGAGACGCTGTACATGGAGACCCCCGAGCCCCAGCCCGTCGAGGTGCTCGACGGTTTCCGCGAGCTCGACGAAGCCGGCCTTGCCGCCTTTATTTCCGAGCGCGGCCTTGCCATGGACGAGGCGGACATCGCCTTCTGCCAGCAGTACTTCCGCGATGAGGATCGCGACCCCACCATCACCGAGATCCGCGTGATCGACACCTACTGGTCCGATCACTGCCGCCACACCACCTTCGGCACCGTCCTGGACGACGTGACGATCGACGACGCCGTGGTGCAGCAGGCCTTCGACCGCTACATGGAGATGCGCCACGAACTCGGTCGCGACACCAAGCCCGTCTGCCTCATGGACATGGGCACCATCGGCGCCAAGTACCTCAAGAAGACCGGCGTCATGACCGATGTCGACGAGTCCGAGGAGATCAACGCCTGCACCGTCAAGGTGAAGGTCGATGTCGACGGCGAGGACCAGGACTGGCTGTTCCTCTTTAAGAACGAGACCCACAACCACCCGACCGAGATCGAGCCCTTCGGCGGTGCCGCCACCTGCGTGGGCGGTGCCATCCGCGACCCGCTGTCGGGCCGCAGCTACGTGTACCAGGCCATGCGTGTCACCGGCGCCGGCGACCCCACCGTCCCCGTGTCCGAGACGCTCGAGGGCAAGCTGCCGCAGCGCAAGCTCGTAACCACCGCTGCCGCCGGCTACTCCAGCTACGGCAACCAGATCGGCCTTGCCACCGGCCAGGTCAACGAGCTCTATCACCCCGGCTACGTTGCCAAGCGCATGGAGGTCGGCGCCGTCGTGGGCGCTACCCCGGCAAACCACGTGCGTCGCGAGTGCCCCGCCCCCACCGACAAGATCATCCTGCTGGGCGGCCGCACCGGCCGTGACGGCATCGGCGGCGCCACCGGCTCCTCCAAGACCCAGAACACCGAGTCCATCGAGACCTCGGGCGCCGAGGTCCAGAAGGGCAACGCCCCGGTCGAGCGCAAGCTGCAGCGTCTGTTCCGCCGCGGCGACGCCTGCCGCCTGATCAAGCGCTGCAACGACTTTGGCGCCGGCGGCGTCTCAGTCGCCGTGGGCGAGCTTGCCGACGGCCTGTATGTCGACCTGGACACCGTGACCAAGAAGTACGACGGCCTGGACGGCACCGAGCTCGCCATTTCCGAGTCCCAGGAGCGCATGGCCTGCGCCGTCGCCGACGGTGACGTCGAGGAGTTCATGGGCTACGCCGCCGAGGAGAACCTCGAGGCGACCGTTATCGCCGAGGTTACCGCCGAGCCGCGCATGCGCATGGCCTGGAACGGTGTCGCCATCGTCGATCTGTCCCGCGAGTTCCTCAACTCCAACGGCGCGCCCAAGCACCAGGTCGCCCACGTCTGTGCCCGCAGCGTGTGGCAGCCCAGCTGGGCCGGCACCACGCTTGCCGAGCGCATGACCTCGCTTGTCACTGACCTCAACGTCGCCTCCAACAAGGGCCTGTCCGAGCGCTTCGACTCCACCATCGGTGCCGCAACCGTGCTCATGCCCTTTGGCGGCAAGACGCAGCTCACCCCGAGCTCGGCCATGGTTGCCAAGTTCCCCGTGGACGGCGAGACCACCACGGCGAGCGCTATGGCATGGGGCTTCAACCCCTACCTGATGGAGGCCGACCAGTTTGCGGGCGCCTACCTGTCCGTGGTTGAGTCCATCGCCAAGCTCGTGGCTGCCGGCTTTGAGCACAAGCGTGCCTATCTCTCCTTCCAGGAGTACTTCGAGCGTCTGCGCACCGAGGCCGAGCGCTGGGGCAAGCCCATGGCAGCCGTCCTGGGCGCCCTTATGGCCCAGGTCGATCTGGGTGCCGGTGCCATCGGCGGCAAGGACTCTATGAGCGGCTCGTTTGAGGACGAGGCCGGTGAGCTCAACGTTCCGCCCACCCTGATCAGCTTCGCTGTGGCCGTGGGCAAGGCCGCCCGTGCCGTCTCGCCCGAGTTCAAGGGTCTGACGCATCGCGTCGTGCGCATCGCCCCCGCCACCTATGGTGAGGACTACCGCCCCGACGCTCAGCAGCTGCTCGCCGCGTTTGACGCCGTCGAGGCGCTCACCGCCAACGGCGACGCCCTGGCCGTCTCCACGCCCGGCTACGGCTGCGGCGTCGAGAGCCTCTTTAAGATGTGCGTCGGCAACCAGATCGGCATCGAGCTTGCCGAGGACGTGGACGTGGAGAGCCTCTTCACCCCGCTCTACGGCAGCTTTATCGTCGAGCTCGCCGAGGACGCCGAGCTGCCCGAGGTCGCCGACGGCGTTGTCGTCGAGCCCCTGGGTACCACCGTCGAGGGCTATGTCATCGACACCGGCTCCGAAGTCATCGAGCTCGCTGAGCTCCAGGAGGCCTGGGAGAGCGGCATCGAGGGCGTCTTCGCCTACCGCAGCACCGGCGAGACCGCCGAGGTCGAGACCATCGACTTCCGCGCCAAGGATATCCACGTGTACGGCGGCGCCAAGATCGCCCGCCCGCGCGTAATCATCCCCGTGTTCCCCGGCAACAACTGCGAGTACGACAGCGCCCGCGCCTTCCGTGCCGCCGGTGCCGAGGCCGACACCTTCGTGATCAACAACCTCACGCCCGAGGCCGTCGCCGAGAGCACCCACGAGCTCGCCCGCCGCATCCGTGCAAGCCAGATCGTCATGATCCCCGGTGGCTTCTCGGGCGGTGACGAGCCCGATGGCTCCGCCAAGTTCATCACGGCGTTCTTCCGCGCTCCCGAGGTCACCGAGGCAGTCCGCGACCTGCTCAAGGCCCGCGATGGCCTGATGCTGGGCATCTGCAACGGCTTCCAGGCCCTGATCAAGCTCGGCCTGGTGCCCTACGGCGACATCGTCGACGCCACGCCCGATGCGCCCACGTTGACGTTCAACACCATCGGTCGCCACCAGAGCCGTCTGGTGCGCACCCGCATCTCGTCCAACTTGTCCCCGTGGCTGTCGCAGTGCAGCCTGGACGACCCCTACACCGTCGCCATCAGCCACGGCGAGGGCCGCTTTGTCGCCAATGACGAAGTGCTCGCCCAGCTGATCGCCAACGGCCAGGTCGCCACGCAGTACGTGGGCGAGAACGGCAAGCCCAGCATGGATCTCTCCGTCAACCCCAACGGCTCCGCACTCGCCATCGAGGGCATCACGAGCCCCGACGGCCGCGTCCTGGGCAAGATGGGCCATGCCGAGCGTCGCGGCGACAACCTGTACCGCAACGTGCCCGAGCATGTCCCCGGCGATAAGTTCATGCCGATCTTTGAGAGCGGCGTGGCCTACTTCGCTTAAACCTTTCCCATCGGGTACAATCCCCTCGGGTAACAACACCCGCCACCGACGCATCCGGTGGCGGGTTCTTTTTTGCTTCGCGCATGCAGGAAGGACATCATGGAAAGCCGCAAGCCGTATCTCGCCACCCTGCCCGGACTCATCCTGGGTTGTCTTGTTTGCTGTGCACTCTGGGGATCGGCGTTTCCCTGCATCAAGATCGGCTACGCGCTCTTTGGTATCCCGGCGCACGATAGCGCCTCGCAGCTGCTCTTTGCGGGCTTGCGCTTCACGCTTGCCGGCGCCCTGGTTATCGTTGGGATGAGTGCGGCCCAACGCCGCCCCCTCATTCCGCAGGCTCGCGACATCAAGCCCATCTTTGTCTTGTCGCTCTTCCAGACTATCGGGCAGTACTTCTTTTTCTATCTGGGCCTCTCGTGCGCCAGCGCCATGTCGAGCTCCATCATCGAGGCCAGCGCCAACTTCCTCGCAATCCTCTTTGCCGCCCTAGCATTTCACACCGAGAAGCTCAATACGGCCAAGGTGCTTGGCTGTGCGCTGGGCTTTGCCGGCGTCGCGCTCGTCAACCTCTCGGGCGCAGATGGCACCTTTGGCTTCAGGCTCGATGGCGAGGGCTTTATCCTAGCCTCCACTGTCGCGGGTGCTCTTTCGACCTGCCTGATCGGCATCTTCTCGCGCAAGCACGACGGCGTCTTGCTTGCCGGGTGGCAGTTCTTGGTCGGCGGACTGGTCCTCACCGCCATCGGCTTTTTGATGGGCGGCGCGCTCTCCCCCACTGAAATCGCCCCCGCCATCGCGCTCATTATCTATATGGCACTCATTTCCGCCGTCGCGTACTCGCTATGGTCGCGTCTGCTTGCCGTCAACCCCGTCAGCCGTGTGTCGGTCTTTGGCTTTATGAATCCAGTCTTTGGCGTACTGTTAAGCGCGCTGCTGCTCGGCGAGGGCGCTGGCACGAGCCCTGTGACCGTACTTGTTGCCCTGCTGTTGGTCTGCGGCGGCATCATCATCGTCAACAGGCCCAAAAAGGCCTAATGAACTGCCCTTATTTAGCAGAGCGGATTCACATACTTTAGTTTAATGGAGTACATCGGAGAGCCGAGGGCCGCCACGCACGCCAGCGTGTGCCCCTTTTCCTAGCGTATCTGAACGCCGGCTTTCTTCTTCTCGCGCTTTACGCGGTAGAGCTCCGCGTCGGCAGCACGAAGCAAGTCTTGCCAGGTATCGACGCCATCACCAACCCGTGCGTAGCCGATGGACATCCGCAACAGATACGGAACCTCGGCGCGCGCGAGCTCATCGTTGATTGTCGCGCACAGATGCATGATATCCTGTTCCGCCACTGCCTTTTGGAGCACCACGAACTCATCGCCACCATAACGTGCGATAAAGCCGCCAGACGCCGAGCAGACTTCTTTGAGCGCAGCGGATATGACCTGAAGAGCGTGGTCGCCCTCCACATGCCCATAGCGATCGTTAATCTGCTTAAAGCCGTCGGCGTCCATCATAAGCAGATATACATCTTCGGCCTGATCCACATTTGAGAAGAGCGACAGCATATAGGTCTCAAAACGGTTGCGAATGTTAAGTCCAGTCAACGGGTCGGTCGAGATGAGCTGCTCCTGGTAGATGATGTAGAGCAGCAACATGCTAATCATTATGCCGACACAAAGGCCGGGCACCGAGTATACGACCTGAAAGGTACCGCCCACCAGGGCCGGAATGGCGAAAAATGCCAAGGTTCGATAGATGGCCTTCGTCTGCAGGCTCTCGACCCTGCGAGATTGCACAAATGCATGCAGGGACGTATGTATAACGTAACAGTAGCTGACGATGGGCTGGATCATATAGGCAAAGCCGCGACGATACACGCCCTGCGAATCGATATAGAACAGGGCGTGCGTCCAGTAACTGGTAAACGCCAGCACGACCACCAGAGCCGTAGGCAACGCAACAAGCACCACCCTATAGCGCGAGGTCAAAAGGCGAGAACCCTGCACCGTCTCGGAATAGATAAACCAAATGAGACACGCGATAGCAAAGAGCGAAAACGAAACCGCGTTGGAAATCCAGTTGGCCGTGATGCCTACAGGAGTGCTCAAGCCATCCGAGAGCGTCCAGATCATATCGAAGAAAATGTAGGCAGCAGACGTGTAGCCCAGCATGCTAAACAATAGCTGCTGGGTGCTCGAGAACAAGGAGCGACGACTTCGCACGGCAAGCCCGATAAGAACAATCATGCATAGCACGAATATCTCAATCTTGAGTGCCTTAACCACTAGCGCCACCCCTTCAATACCCAAGTGGTCAGAATCGCCCAATTCGAATCAGGGCAATAAACACCCCTTTACTCCGCAGGGGTAAAGGGGATAATAGCAGAGCGCCCGAACATCACTGCAAAACAGTTTCTGTTCGGGCGCCCATACGGCGCGAATTGCACACGCCGGCATCATTGATGGGTATCGATTGCTACTCGCCATCGATGTCAGTCGCGACGGCCTCCTCGATGGCCTCGACACCGACAGGCGACAGATCCTCCTTGCCTTGGCAGAACTTCTTGTCGACCCAGCCAGTCAGAATCGGAGCCATGATCGCCGTGATGATAACGGCGGTGGCGATCTGAGCGTACGCGATGGGCGCAAGCTCGGCGTAGCGCGGTGCGACCTCGGCGAGGGCAACCGGTGTGGTCATAGCCGTGCCGGCAATGGTGGAGCAAGCCACAGCGGCCTTGCCATTGCCGCCGCACAGACGCTCGAACGCAAAGGTGATGGGACCGACGACAAACAGCGTGACAAGGCCCAGCAAGATGCCGGAAATACCGCCGGTGATGAAGCTCGAAAGGCTCATGGACGCACCGAGCTGAAATCCGATGACGGCAATCGCGGGATTGGCACCGGGAACCAGCAGGTTCTTGATAAACGGGAACAGGTTGCCCAGAACCATGCCAATAACGAGTGGCAAGATGGAGCCGATAATGGTGCCAATGGGAATGTTGGCGAGGCCGGAAACACCGAGGATGATCATCGTGACGGCGGGGCCAGCCGTAAAGAACAGGATACCGACGGCGCCCTGCTCGGACTCATCGCCGAACTCGCCCATGATGCCCGTATAGAGCGCCATGTTGCAAAACGTGATGCCGCCGATGATAGACACGGAGCTCAGACCCAGGAAGTTGTCGTTAAAGAAATATGCCACGCCCAGGCCGAGAGCCGCTGCGACGACCAGCTTGGGGATCAGCACAACGATACCGGTCTTGATGGCACCCGGCGTGGACTTAAAGCTGATGCCGGCGCCCACAAACAGCAGGATCGCGGCGACGATGGTATTGGAGCCACCGCGGCAGGCAGCCGTAAAGAAGCCGCCGATCTCAAAAACCTGCGGGCAGAAGGTGTTGAGCAAAAGACCGACGATCATCGGATAGATCATGATGTCGCCCGGGATGCGCGGGACCTTGAATTTCTTTTGCTCGTTGGCGGTCGCTTCCTGTGCCATGAAACCCCCATTTCCGCTGACGGGGTACAAAAGCCCACGTCACACTTTGCTACAGTAAAGTTTGACCATGGTACCAGAAGAAATAGACCAGCTCGGTGAGAAATTCGATTCGTTGGACAGGGGCGCTAAACGTGCCCCGCTCTTATATGAGGCTCAAAACGATATAGAACACGATGCCCGAAACACAGCACCACAGCATCGATTTTGTCTTGACCGCCACGGCCACGACGCCGGCAGCCGCAATCCAGGGAACCAAGGCAGGCCAGGGTCCCGCGTCGAACGCGCCGGGGCTCACCAAGTCGTTGGCGACCAGCGCGGCAAAGGCAGCGGGCGGGATATAACCCAGGGCCTCGGTAATGCGGGGCGACAGCGTTCTCCCGCGCAAGGCAAACGCCGGCGCGATGCGAAAGAACGCGATAGCAGCCCACGACAACAGCCACAGAACCAAGAACTCGTTAACGGGCATCGCGGGCACCTCTTCCGTCAAATACAGCATCGCACGCCAACGCAATGGCAATGCCGGCCACGACGCTTGCCGGCACGGCAATATTCGTGAGGCCCAAGAACTTGCATACGGCGACGGACACCGCGCCCGAAACCGCCGCGACAACGTTGCCGCGCGACAGCCGCTGCGAAAAGAGCAGGCAGATAAAGAGCGAGGTGCAGACAAAGGCTGCAATGGCGGTGGGAACATCGACAACGGCGCCGACGATGGCGCCCATCGTACACGAAACGCCCCATGTTGCGATGAGAATCACGTTGAGCACGAAGGACTCGCGCGGGCCCCAATCCTCCCCTTCAACCAACTTGGCAAGCGAGATGCCATATGCCTCCTCGGTAAGTGTCGCGGCAACAGCCAGCGTCTGACGCTTCGAGGCACCCGTCAGATGCGGCGCGATCGATGCCGAGTAAAGCGCAAAGCGCGAGGAGATGGCAGCAACGCTCGCGACGATCGATGCTGCAGGCACGCCCGCCAGCCAAAGATTGCAGATCATAAACTGGCCGCTGCCCGTCACAAACGTGCTGCTCAGAGCAAAGACCATCCAGGGCTCCATTCCCGTCTGCCCCATGATCATTCCGCACGGCGCGCCTATTGCAACATAGGTAAGCATCACTGGCCAGACGATTTTAAAGATCCTAAGGACCATGCCACTCCCATTCTGGTAAGTCGTCTGCAGCGCGCCTTGCAACGCAGCAGAAATATCAACCGGTGGCAATAAAGTTCACCTACAATTGCCACCGGATCGAAAGACACAACTTTTTAGGAAGTCATTATGACAGCTATCGATCGAGACCGGGCGCGCGCGGCCTTCAAAAGCTACACCGATGCCTACGACGCCACCAACCCACGCATTGCGCTCAAAATCGAGCATACGTACCACGTGGCCGAGGCATGCGATGCCGTAGCGCGCGAGCAGGGCTGGTCGTCAGAAGATATTGACCTGGCATGGCTTTGCGGCCTGCTGCACGATATGGGCCGCTTTGAGCAGCTGCGACGCTGGGACACCTTTAAGGACGCCGAGAGCATGAGCCATGCAGTGCTGGGCATCGAGGTCCTCTTTGGCGAGAATCCCGCCGATGCACCCGCCGTAATGAGCATCCGCGACTTTATCGATGACCCGGCAGAAGATGAGCTCATCCGAGCGAGCATCGCCTATCACAGCGATTTCCGTCTACCCGCACAGCTCGACGAGCGCACGCGGAGCTTCTGCGACATCGTGCGCGATGGCGACAAGATCGACATTATGCGCACCATCGCCGACAGCACCGTCGACACCGTCCTCAAGGTGGATGAGGACACGTTTCTCGCCAGCCACTTCTCGACACCGGCGCTTACCGCCTTTGACGAGCACCGCTGCGTCGCGCGCGACGAGCGCGATGAGCCCGCCGACTTCTTGGTGGGGCTTATCTGCTTTATGTTTGAGCTCGTCTATCCGGCAAGCCGCGCGCTGGCGCGCGAGCAAGGCGATATCTACCGCCTGCTCGACGCGCCCTTTGGCATTACGCGGCCCTTTACCGACCCCGCCACGCAGGCAACCTGGAGCCGCCTAAAGGACGAGATGCGCGACTGGCTGGTGCGTGCCTAGCGCTCAAACTGGGCCAGCAGCTCCTCGACGACCTCGACGGCATCACCGACAACCTTGTACTGGGCAGCACCAAAGATGGGGGCATCCGGGTCCTCGTTGATGGCGATAATGCACTCCGCCCCACCGATGCCGGCAAGATGCTGGATGGCGCCCGAAACACCGATACTCACGAGAAGCTTGGGCGAGACCGATACACCCGTCTGGCCAATTTGGTGGCGATACTCCAACCAGCCTGCCTCCACAATGGGACGCGTGCAACCAAGCTCGGCACCCAGGGCATCGGCGAGCTTTCGCATCAGGGGCAGATTCTTCTTGGAGCCGATGCCGCGGCCCACCACGACCAGACGCTCGGCATCGGCAATTGAGGCCTGCTGTCCCCACTCCTCGGCGGGAATCGAGATCTCGACGCGGGCCTTAACGTCATCCGCAAGCACTACCTGGGTAATCGTGCCGGAGCGGCTATAGTCAAACTCGGGCGCCTTAAAGATGCCGGGGCGCACCGTTGCCATCTGAGGACGGTGGTTGGGGCAGATAATGGTGGCCATCAGGTTGCCGCCAAACGCCGGGCGCGTCTGCTGCAGCAGACCCGTCTCCGTATCCATAGAAAGCACCGTGCAATCGGCCGTAAGACCCGTCTGCAAGCGCACGGCCACACCGGGCGCCAGCTCGCGACCAAAGGCGGTCGCGCCGTACAGAATGGCCTCGGGCTTGCGCTCGGCTACCAAATCGCAGATCAAGCGAGCGTAGACCTCCGCGTCGTTCTGACGCAGGCGCTCGTCACGACAGACCAGAACTTCGTCCGCACCGGCGCAAATCAGATGCTCCAGGTCCCCGAGTGAGCCCTCGGGGCTCATGCCGACCAGTGCCACCAGACGGCAGCCGCGGGCATCGGCAAGCTCGCGCCCCTTGCCCATGAGCTCGAAGGCCACGGATGCAACGGCATCGTGCTCGTCAGTCTGCACGAAGATCCAGATGTCTCGATATGCGTCAAGGTCTGCCGCGCCGGCGGCCTCGTCGCGCTCAATCGAGATGGCGTTGACGGGGCAGGCGTCGACGCACCCACCGCACAGGATACAGCCGTCGGTTACGCGGGCACAGCGATTGGGGCGCTCACCCTCCACCACAATGCCGCCCGAGGCGCAGGCGCGAACGCAGCGACCGCAGCCGATACAGGCTTCGCTATCGATAATCAGCCCGCTCATCTATGCCATCCCCTCAATAATCTTGGCAAGTTTTACCGCCTGCTCGGACGCCGTTCCCTCAACGGCCTCGCACGTTTGGTCACGGTCGGGCACAAACGAGCGCACGACCTGCGTCGGTGATCCGGCAAGGCCGCAACGCGAGGGATCGGCGTTTACGTCGGCAGCGCTGGCCACACGCACGTCTGCATCCTCGGCCGCGCGAATACCGGCAATACTCGGCATGCGCAGCTGGCCAATCTCCTTGGCGGTCGTCATCGCACACGGCATCTCCAGGTACACCGTCTCCTCGCCGGCATCGCAGCCGTGAACGAGCGCCAGCGAGCCACACGTCGTAAATCCCGCGCTCTGCACACAGCTCACGTCGGTCACGCAGGGGACCCCAAAGGCGCCGGCCAGCTCGGGGCCGATCTGGGCCGTATCGCCGTCCACTGCCATCTTGCCGCAGATGAGCAGGTCAAAGTCCTCATCGAGTGCCTCGATGCCGCATTTGAGGGCATAGGTGGTGGCTAGGGTATCGGCGCCCGCAAAGGCGCGATCGGTCAGCAGCAGCGCGTCGTCGGCACCGCGGGCGATGCAGTCGCGCAGCAGCGATTCGGTCGCGGGGATGCCCATCGACACCACCGTCACACGCACGTCCATGCCAAAGCCGATAAAGTCGTCCTTCAGCGCTAGCGCACATTCGAGAGCACTTGCATCGAAGGGATTAACGACCGCCTGCTTGCCATCACGCACGATAGTATTGGTCTTGGGGTCCATCTTGACCTCGGTGCTTCCGGGCACCGCCTTGACGCACACCACCATATGAAAATCACTCATCTTCACGCGCCCCCTTTCTGGACGAGCTCATCCAAGAGCTTCTCCGTAAACAGGTTGCCGCGACCCAGCTGGCCGGCAGGATCGAGCTGGAGTTTGAGATGCGCCGACTCGACCATGGCCTCGTGGCCGTACATCGTCTCCAAGAAGCCCGCCTTGATCTTGCCGACGCCGTGCTCAGCAGAAACGGCACCGCCCATGGCCGTGACCTCGGAAGCCCACTGGGCAAAGAGTTCTCCACCACGACGGTAGTCTTGCGCATCGCGCGGCAGGATGTTCACATGCAGATGGTTGTTCCCGATGTGTCCCCAGGCAGCAGGCTCAAGCCCGCTTTCGGCCAGCGTGCGGCGATAGAGGACCACGACATCGGCAAGGCGTGCATTGGGCACCGACATATCCGATCCCAGCTTGGTAATGGTGGGGTCGGTGCGGCGACGCTCGTCAACGAGCATGTTGACACTCTCGGGGACCGCGTGGCGGAAAAACCGCTGGCATTCGCGATCGACTTCGGTGCGCGCGACCCATGTCGCATCGTCGCGGCCGCCCGCAAGCTCCAAAACCCATCCCAGGTGGTACAGCTCCTCGGTCGCCTGCGCCTCGTCGTCGCAGTCAAGCTCCACGTAGACACAGACCTTTGCCTCGTCGTCGAGCGCCGGCAGCGAGGCAAACGCCGTCGACTGCTCGCGCTGGCGACGTAGAATATCCAGGGCGCCAGCATCGAAGTACTCGATGGCAGCCGCATGGGACAGGACAGGGCGCACGGAATCGGTAAAGGACACCGCCTTGTCCTCGCTATCGAAAAAGCAACTCACACCCCATACGACCGAAGGTGCCGCCTGCAGGGCGATCTCGAGCTCGGTGACAACGCCGAGCGTGCCGCACGCGCCGATAAAGAGGTCGATGGCGTCCATATCGTCCGCAACGAAATAGCCTGAGGCATTTTTTGTCTCGGGCATGGTATAGCCGGGAAGATCGAGTTCGAGCGTACGGCCCGCTGCCGTCACGAGCGACAGGTGGCGGTCCTGGGCAAAAGCCTCGCCGCGCTGAAGCTCAAGCAAATCGCCATCAGCCAGCGCGACGTGGAGTCCCGTGATATGCGGGCGCATGGGACCGTAAGCGTAGCTGCGGGCGCCGGAGGCGTTGCATGCCGCCATGCCGCCCAGACAGGCAGATGCCTCGGTGGGATCGGTGGGAAAGAACTGCTCGGGGGACTCTTGGAACTCCTCGTAGGCCTCAAGCGATGCCTGGTCCCAACCAGCGGTCGGCAGTACCTTCTTGCTCAGCTGCTTACGCAGCTCCGAGAGCACAACGCCCGGCTCCACGCGCAGCAGAAATTGGTCTTGTTCATCGCGGCGAAGGCCCAAGTAGCGATT
Source organism: Collinsella sp. TM05-37 (assembly GCF_003436455.1). NCBI lineage: Bacteria > Bacillati > Actinomycetota > Coriobacteriia > Coriobacteriales > Coriobacteriaceae > Collinsella > Collinsella sp. TM05-37. Next base: position 43,435 of record NZ_QSPN01000001.1, read on the forward strand.
CATACGGGAAGTATTGAGGATATGCCCACCGTGGGGCACGGCACCGGCGGCAAGGCCGGTTCGGGCGCCCTGAACCGTTACCGGGACACGCTCGGCATGGAGCGTTTCCAAAATGGCACGGACCTCGTCTTCCGTTGTCGGAAACGAGATGCTCGATGCTTCGCCCGATGCGCGAGATTCATCGCGGCCATACTCTTCGAACTCGTCGGTGAAGGGTTTAATGGTTGCAGACACGCGAACTCCCCCTTTAGCTAACTACAGTGTTTGCAGGGAGATGTTACCGCATCGTTTCGTCGACGTGTTCGAGACCGTCTCCATAATTGGCGATTTTTACGTTTGTGCAATTCGGCGAACGGCAAGGCTTCCTCGGCAGACGATGCTTTTGACACATATCGCCCCGCCGTCGCCGACCGCTCGATTGTCGCTCGAAAAAAGTTGAAGTAATTTTTTCCACCTTTTACCTGCGGAGATGTCAATCCGTCAAGCATTTGGTCAGAAATTGGTCAAGTAGCGGCTGATACGGTCGGCGTCGACAGCCAAAACCGATAGAAGTTTTGGCCCCAGAAGCAGGGAGGTTCCCATGGCATATTACTGGCCCCAGTACGGCGTCGCCATCGAGGTCGACGACGATCCCTATCTCCTGCCTTTCGACGAAGAGGCGTTCCCCGAAACGGCGGTCTACCACGTCACCACCGATGTTATCTGCGACCCCGAGTCGTTCTCGGCGCTCGCCCACCACATCGCGCGTATCCACGACATCGAGCTCCCTCACGACTTTGACGAGCTCATCTACTCGCGCCGCCTGATGCTTCACATGCTCTTTGGAGCGGACCCGTCCACGTTCGCACGTGTCTACACCACCAAGGACGCCGCATGAGTGCGAAGAAGCCGCCCCGCCTCGCAGGACTGGGGCGTCGCAAGAAACTCGTCGTTGTCTGTCTGGCTATCGTCTGCGCCCTTGTCGCCGTAGGACTATACGCCTGGCAGTCGCAGCCCGTGCCCGAAGCGGGCACCTCAGTCACGACGGCAGAGGGTAAATCGCGACAAGAAATCCAAGATGAGCTCGATGCCATCGTCCGCGACAACATGATGACGATTTCGGTCGCGCCGGTCGCTCAGCTACAGGAGGACGGCAAGCTGCGCGTCAACGTGCAAAACGTCCAAGACAATAAATTTCCCCAGCGATTCCGCGTCATCCAAAACGACGAGACCATGTACGAATCCGGTGTGGTCGAGACCGGCAAGACAATCGAGACGTGCCCCGCCGGCGACATCAAAGAAGGCGAGGCATACATCGAGATCCAGGCACTCGATGCCAAGACCCTCGACAGCCACGGCAATCCGACACGTGTCAAGGTACGGGTTGAGCAAGCCGAGAACTAGCTTTTTCGACCGACGCGGCACCGCACGCAATTCACCAGCATTCGTCCAATCATCGCGGGGACGGCCCGCGGCGAATAGAAAGGAACGACCATGGACATCACCAGGAACATGAACGGAGCCAGAGCGCTCGTCGTGGGCGCAGGGCTCGCGCTCTCGCTCGCAATGGGCGCCGCCCCGACGCCAGCTCTGGCAGCCGGGCGCGTTGGAACCACAAAAGTAATGGTCAGGACCGAGATCGACAACGTAGAGTTCAAAGTTCCGACGGTTATTCCCTTCGTCGCCAAGGCCGACGGCACGCTTCAGGGCCCCTCAGAAGACGCGACCACCATCGACAATCATTCGGCCTACGGCATCCATGTCACCAACATGAAGATCGACGCCATGAACACCTGGACCATTGCCGCCGACGCCAAGGCCGGAACCGCGCAGAATTCCATCGACTTTAAGGTCGGCCCCAACGGCGCACTCCAGAACGCCAGCGCCGCAATGCAGGAGACGGGCCTCGATCTTTCCAAGAATGCAGCCTTCGACATGGGCTACCAGGGCATTGCCGGCGGCACGGACAAAATTAAGCTCAAGACAAGCGGAAACGTCGCCCGCGTCACGCGCGACATCTTCCGCGTAACCGGCGAAGGCGATCAAGTTGCAACGATCACCTGGACGGTCGAGCCCGGTGCGCACACGGCATAAGGCCGTCGCCCTGGCCACCGCCGTCAGTATCCTAGCGTTTGGGCCAGCCATGGCCTTTGCCCAGCAAGAACAGGCGCAGGCCGCCACGCAGGTGACGGTCGACCTCTCGGAGCTCGACCGCGGCAACTGCAAGGAACCGTTGGCACAGACAGACGACAGACGATGGCTCTTGGCAGCAGGCGCCACGACAGCAGGCGCGGGAACCGCCGGCCTCGGTCTGCACATCAAACGCAGCCAGAAACGAAACACGGACAGGCCGCACTAAATTAGCTAAGGAGACCCCATGGCATCGAAGAACCTTTTGCCCGTCGTCGCACTCTGCGGCGCGCTCGCAACCGGAACGCCTGTCGCCGCTTGGGCGACTCCCGTCATGGCAGACTCCTTACCAGCAGCCCTAAGCTCCGCACCAAATCCGTCGAGCGCCATTGCGTGCAAGCGTTTTTCGTTCGCACAGGCCGCAATCTCAACCTCGGGATGCCTTCGTCGTAATACGGACGGCTCGATAGTCGTGGATATCAATCGTTCGAACAAGGCAAACGGCTCCCAGGCGGGGTGCGCCGTCTGCACGTGGCGCTCGATTGTGCTCGATGCAGATGGCGATCCGTGCGATTTGGGGTTGCGCATCGATATCGCTTCGGTCGATGACTCGGCGAACGGAGCGAAGGTCGCCTTCGACGGTGCGTTTTTCGAGAAAGGAGGCGGTATATGTCTGGGCTGCGCCGCCGCGAATGCAGACGATGTGCAGCCCACCCTCTCATTCACGGCATCGCTGCGGCTGACCAAGGCGGGCACCGATGCCATCGCGGCGGGAGAAGCATCCCTGCTGTTCTACGCCGCCAGCACCGAAGACACAGACATTCATTTCGAGAAGCCAGCCGGATCGCTCAGCCTTACGCGCGGGACGGAGGCAGGCCCTATTGCGATCGATACCCACACGCTAGGCAGGCAACGCATTCTTGCCGACCCGGCGCTTCTCGAGATGGAGTGGAACGGATCCGGAGCCGTCGGGATTGTCCCCTCCGCGCTTGACGCCAAGACGCTCCCCTCAAACGACGAACCCATCAACGCAACCATACAAGAAGAGAGCACGGACAAAGAAGCAGGTGCGGGCGACACGCCGTCGCCGACAAACAGCGTCCCAGCTTCTTTCGAAGCACCGAATGAGCCCGCTACCGGTCCAAACGATCCCGAGCTCGCGGACAGTCTGGGGCTTGCTGATCCTCAGGAGATCGATGAAGGTAACTGCTGCGTGCTTGCCGCCCTCGACCACACAGAGGTCATCGATGCTGCAAACATCGAAGTTGCCGCCGCCAATCAGCCCGTCCGCAAGTCGGCCATCATCGCATTTCCCGAATCCATCGAAGTCGTCTTTTTGCCATCGGGCGAGGTCGTGGCCCCAACACTGCTCACCTTGTTGGGCGCCAAGAATACTCGAAACGAAATTAAAAAGGTCACGGTTGTCGACCCTGCAACCACCGCTAAACTGCGTCTATACGCCGTTGCCCCAGACGGAGGCAAGACCTTGGAATTCGATGGCGACACACTTCTAGCCTGGCGACGTCTGGACATTATGCAAGACGTCTCGTATCAGATCGAACTCGAAGGGTTTGATCGTGCCCGCGATGCCAATATCATCGCCGCGGCTATTGAATCCCCGCAGCGGCTTATGACACTGCGCTTTGACTACTACCCCTATGTCCCGACAACCACCTGAGGCTTAAATGCTGCGCATCATTCCTAATACCACTTATATAACGTATTAGATGAGTCGCGATGTGCCTCGCATTTCGTTCTGCTACGATTGCCACGTTGGCATCAATACAGGAGGGCTCATGCCGGGCTTGGGAACAATCATCAACGTTGCGCTTTTAGTTGCGGGCGGTCTTTTGGGATTAGCGGGCGGCCGCTTCATTACACCGCGCATCCAAGACACGCTCATGAAAGCATCGGGGCTGTGCGTCCTGTTTATCGGCCTGGGCGGCACCATGCAAAAGATGCTCATCATCGATGGAAAGGCGCTAGCGACCACCGGTACCACCATGCTCATCGTCTCATTTGCGCTCGGCTCGCTCATCGGCGAGGCCGTCGACTTGGAAGCCGCCATTGAGAACCTTGGCGAATGGCTCAAGCGCAAAACCGGCAGCGAGGGCGATAACGAGTTCACCAACGCTTTTGTCTCGACTTCGCTCACCGTGTGTATCGGCGCCATGGCCATTGTGGGATCGATTCAGGACGGCCTGCTCGGCGACTGGTCAACGCTTGCCCTCAAGGGCGCACTGGACTGCATCATCGTCTGCACCATGACGGCCTCACTTGGCCGCGGCTGCATCTTTTCCGCCCTGCCCGTCGCCGTGTTCCAGGGGACGATCACGCTGTTTGCCGGTGCACTCTCCCCCATCATGACCACGGCAGCCCTCGACAGCCTTTCGCTCGTAGGCTCCATGCTCATCTTCTGCGTCGGCGTCAACCTTATCCGTCCTCAGACCTTCCGCACTGCCAATATGCTTCCCTCCGTCATCATCGCCGTCATCTACGCCCTCCTGTTCTAAATCTATCTACGTAGCGGTATCTCGAACATCTGTTTGATGCTGTGCTATGATATGAGGTCACCGTAGCTGCGTTCGAGAGGAGGAGCGGTGGCCGACCAGGACATCAAGATGCTCATCGAGCGCATTATGGCCGAGGCTCGGACCCATCAGTCCGCCCGCTTCTCAAACGAAATCTACGCAGACGAGCCGATTCTCAAGACCGGCCGACAGATGCAGAACTTCCTCCCCGACCAATACCGCAAGATGCGTGAGATATCGCGTTGGCAAGAAGACCCAAAGGGCGGCGCGGGCCGTTGGCTTTCGGAAGCCGAACTTTTCTACCGCCAAGGCCTGCTGATGGCCGACTTTGAGGACGACTGTCCCTACAACGGCACCTTTAAGTCGTACTTTCCCACCTACAACGCCATGAGCGACCGGCAGTTGCGCGGCTACTTTACCTGGCGTGCCCAAGTGCGCCGCGGGAATATCGAGGAGACATCGACCTCGTTTGCCTTCTTGTATCTCTACGAGCTGATCTGCGGCATTGGCGTAGATGATCCGCTCGATGGTTTTAACAAGATCAAGGCTTTTTGGGATGTCTATCGCGCCTTCGAGCCCGGCATCGACCGGTTTGCGCGCGTGTGGCTGCAGGACTACGCCGTGTTCCACGGGCTCGACCCCAAGCTGCTTCGTGACTCTAAAACCGTCATGTTCGATAACGCCCTTATCGAGCTGCGGCGCGCGGCACGAGACCTTGTACCAGCACCGGCACCGTCGGACCAGGCGCCCAAGCGTCGCAAGGCCTCCGAGCCCACGCTCCCCCTTCCGCCCGACGAGGCGCGCGAGGAACGACTCATGGCCGCCATCAATGCCCTCTCCACGTACAACCTAAGTAACTCGCGGCTCGACCGCAGCCACCACCGCGATCTGCGCCACGTGGCGTGCGCCGCGTATGTCCGCATGACGCGCTACTATGACACGCACCGAAAGACTGGCATCGTGGCGAGTTTATTTGGGGAGGAGACGGCCATGCCCTACACCATGTTTGCGTCGGCCGTATTCTTTGCGCCCGAGCGCCACGAGGACTGCGAATATCGCCTGGACCCCATTCACGTCTACCGCTGCCAAAACGGGTTTTGGGAATGCATGCGCATTCACGGCAGCAGACAAAAAAGTAGCAAGCTCGGTGAGATGATGCGCGCCTGCGACCAGCGCCTACGCCTGGCCCTGGACCCCGCCCATCCCCTTAAGGAAGAGAAGGTCCCCAAATATCTGGCCAAGATTATCGATGACGAGATTGTGGCATGGCTTTCATGGGATGCCGCACATCAGCCCGTCAAGATCGATATCGACCTGAGCCAGCTGGGGCACATTCGGAGCGCCGCCGCACAAACGCGCGAGGCGCTTTTGATCGACGAGGAGCGCGAAGACAGCACGCTTGCAGATGCCGAGACAGCGGACTCAGGGCAACCGGAAGCCGAGCCCGCGACCGCCGCGACGGTCGAGGCGGTCGCGGCGGCCGCAGGGCAGGACGAGGACGACGAGCCGACCATATCCACCGAACAGTTTGGCGTCGTGGCACCGCTTCTCGTGCCGACGCCCACGTCCGCAGCAACTGCCTCCGCTGACGCTGCGAACGAACTCGCACCAGCCGCAGCCGTCTATCTGCGCGCACTGCTCGAGCAGAACACGGCGCAGGCGGCGTCGGCGGTTGAGAGGTCGGGGCAGAGCGAGGACATGCTCGTCGATACCATCAACGAGGCGCTCTTTGACCTGGTGGGCGACACCGTAATTGAATTTAGCGCGGCAGGGCCGCAGATTATCGAGGACTACGAAGCAGACGTGAGAGGATACCTAGACCATGAGTGATACCGCATCCGCAGCACCTCGCGTGCCCAAGCGCGTCGCTGCCGTCATTCTCAACTCGCTCAAGGGCGGCGTGGTCCCGCGCATCGGCCTTCCTTACATCACCGTAGGGCGCGAGGTCGAGATCCGCGCCCTGCTCACCGATCTGAGTCTCATCGCCGACGGTGGCGCGAGCTTCCGCTTTCTGGTCGGTCGTTACGGCGCCGGCAAGAGCTTTTTGCTCCAGACCATCCGCACGCACGCCATGGGCGAGGGATTCGTCGTCGCTGATGCCGACCTGTCGCCCGAGCGCCGCCTGCAGGGCGGTCAGGGACAGGGCCTTGCCACCTACCGCGAGCTCATCCGCAATATATCGACCAAGACGCGCCCCGAGGGCGGTGCGCTCAACCTTATTCTGGATCGCTGGGTCGCCTCGTGTGCCGACGTCGACGAGTCGGTCGTCAATGCCCAACTGGCCCCGCTCGAGGAGATGGTCCACGGCTTCGACTTCACCCGCATGCTCCGCCGCTATCGCATGGCCGCATCCGGGGGCGACGAAGAGGCCATGAGCCGCGTGACCAAATGGATTCGCGGCGAATACCGCACCAAGAGCGAGGCACGCGCCGAGCTGGGCTCCTCGACCATCATCAGCGATGACGACTGGTACGACTACGTTAAGCTCATTGCGCGCTTTTTGGTCTGCAGCGGCTACAAGGGCATGCTGGTGCTCATCGACGAGCTCGTGAATCTGTATAAGATTCCCAACGCCATCACGCGCCAATACAACTACGAGAAGATCCTGACTATGTACAACGACACGCTCCAGGGCAAGGCGCAGTACCTGGGCATGATCATGGGCGGCACGCCAACCTCCATCGAAGACCGCCGCCGCGGCGTGTTCTCCTACGAGGCCCTGCGCAGCCGACTCGCTCAGGGTCGCTTTGCGCGCGAGGACCTTAAGGACATGCTCGCGCCCATCATCCGCCTGCAGCCACTCACCTATGAGGAGTTGCTGGTGCTCATCGAAAAACTCATGCAGATCCATGCCGGCTACTTTGGCTGGACACCCACGCTTACCGAAAACGACTTGGTGGACTTTCTCAAGATTGAGTTTGGCCGCGTGGGGGCCGACACGCATCTGACGCCCCGCGAGGTCATCCGCGACTTTATCGAACTGCTCGATATCCTGTGTCAAAACCCCGATGCTAACGTGGCCGAGCTGCTGCAAAGCGTCGGCGGCGACGCGTTGGCGCCGGCAACCGCAACAGGCGACACCGATACCGCAGGCGGCGACCGTAACTTCGCCGAATTCACCATCTAACCTGCCAATAAGCGACAGGTTTATTTTGGCAGGTTTTATCTGGGCAAACGTTGAGACCGTAATGCAGCAAGCCGTTGTCGGCAGCGTTGAGAGATTCGTTGTTGAAAGGAGGCCCCGTGAACGCCTTTGACCGCTACGCCCCGTTTATCCAAGACTTCATCTACTCCCACGATTGGGAGAGCCTACGCTCTATCCAGGTTGCAGCAGCTGATGCCATCTTTAACACGCAAGATAATGTGCTCCTGACGGCATCCACGGCTTCCGGCAAAACCGAGGCAGCCTTCTTTCCCATCCTGACCGAGTTTTGGGAGAACCCGCCCGCAAGCGTGGGCGCCCTCTACATTGGCCCCCTCAAGGCGCTCATCAACGACCAATTCGTCCGCCTCAACGACCTGTGCGAAGAAGCCGATATCCCCGTCTGGCACTGGCATGGCGATGTCTCGCAATCACACAAGGCCAAACTCATCAAAAAACCGAGCGGCATCCTACAGATTACGCCCGAGTCGCTCGAGGCGCTCCTGATCCATAAGCACATGGCGATCCCGCGCATGTTTTGCGACCTGCGCTATGTGGTTATCGACGAAGTCCATTCGCTCATGCGCGGCGACCGCGGCGGGCAGACGCTCTGTCTTATCGAGCGCCTCTCGCGCATGGCAGGCGTGCAGCCCCGCCGCATTGGCCTTTCGGCCACCATCGGCGACCCCGAGCGCACGGGCGCCTTTCTCTCGCAGGGAACGGGGCGCGACTGCGTTATCCCCCGCTTTGAGGAACCGCACCGCGTGTGGCGCATCTCCATGGAGCACTTCTACAACTCGGGCCCCCAGGCTCAGCAACGAGGATTCGTAGGCACAGGTCCACAAGAAGCCGAGGTGCTTGCTTGCGAGCGTATTGAGACGGCGGCGCCCGCGGCGCTGCCCGCATCCGGACAAGACATGTGCCACAGCGGACAGCTTACACAGGAAGAACACCGTCAACGTCGTGAGCAGGCGCGGGGCAAGGCCGCTCCCAAAGACCGTCGCACTTCCTCGGCCCCCGAGGGCGAAGTCGACATCCCACGAGCGACCGAGCAGGCGCTTCTCAACCCCACCGACACGGCGCCCGACAACGCCGACCCCGGCATGGGCTATATCTTTGAGCATACGCGCGGCCGCAAATGCCTGGTCTTTGCCAACTCGCGCGAGGAGGCAGAGGCCGTGTGCTCCATGCTGCGCAGCTACTGCGAGAGCCGGCACGAGCCCGACCGTTTTCTCATCCATCACGGCAATCTTTCGGCATCGCTACGCGAGACGGCCGAGGAGCTCATGCGCGACGAGGAGCAGACACAGACAACCGTCACCACCTCTACGTTGGAGCTCGGTATCGATATCGGCCGCCTGGAGCGCGCCTTCCAGATTGACGCGCCGTTTACCGTTAGCTCCTTTTTGCAGCGCATGGGGCGCACGGGCCGTCGCGATCTTCCGCCCGAGATGTGGTTTGTCATGCGCGAGGAAGAGCCCGAGCCGCGCACGATGATGCCCGAAACCATTCCCTGGAAGCTCCTGCAGGGTATCGCGCTCGTACAACTCTATCGCGAGGAAAAGTGGGTCGAGCCACCCAAGCTCGATCGTCTCCCCTACAGCCTGCTCTATCACCAGACTATGTCGACCCTCACCAGCACCGGCGAGCTCACGCCGGCCGAACTTGCCCAGCGCGTGCTCACGCTCAGCTATTTCCACCGTGTCTCGGCAGACGATTACCGCGTGCTGCTACGTCACCTCATTAAGATCGACCATATCCAGGTCACCGAAGGTGGCGGGCTCATCGTGGGTCTCGCGGGCGAGCGCATCATCAACAACTTTAAGTTCTACGCCGTGTTCCAGGAAAACGAGGAGTTTACCGTCCGGAGCGAATCGGCCGAGCTGGGCACGATCGTTAATCCGCCCCCGCCCGGTGAGCGCATCGCCATCGCCGGACACTGTTGGATTGTCGAGGAAGTGGACTGGAAGCGCCACACTGTCTTTGCCACGCAGGTCAAGGGCCGGGTGCCGGCCTACTTTGGCGACTGCCCCGGCGACATTAACACGCATGTGCTCGAGCGCATGCGCAAGGCGCTCAACGAGCACGCGACATATCCGTACCTTATGGGTAACGCACGGGCCCGCTTGGCGCAGGCTCGTCATACCGCCGAGATTTCGGGGGCGGGAACCAAGCCGCTCATTAACCTGGGCGGCGATACCTGGGTGCTCTTCCCCTGGCTGGGCAGCTACGCCTTTTTGGCGCTCGAGCGCATGCTCAAGATTAAATGTGCCGCGGAGCTGGGCCTTCGCGGGCTCGATCCGTCACGCCCGTACTTTATGCAGTTTAAGATGAAGGCCGACGAGGAGACGTTCTTTGAGGTGCTCGCCGCCGAGGCCGAAAAGGACTTCGATCCCATCGAGCTCGTCTATCCTGGCGAGGTGCCTTACTTTGACCGCTACGACGAGTTTGTTCCCGAAGAGCTCGTGCGCAAGGGCTTTGCCGAAGGCGTGCTCGACATCGAGGGTATGAAGCAGCGCGTTCTCGGCTGGCGCGACCACGCCTAAGACCAGTCTTTTTTGGGACGGGGAGACTTACTTGTCGTGAAGGACGGTGCCGAGGAAGTCGGTGTCGAAGGGCACGGCTTCGGCAAAGGCGTAGTCGCCGTCGCTGGCGATGAGCAGGTAGTTCTCCTCGCCGCCGAACTCCGTATCGCCACAAGGCGCCACCCAAGCGCGGTTGAACACCTCAAGTGCCGTGGCAACGCAATCGCGCAGGAACGTCACATCGCTCCCCTCGTTTGCGCTCACGATATTGGCAACGTAGATGCCGCCGGCATTCAGGCTGCCCCGCACCAGGCGCAGCGCCTCAACGGTCGCCAGCTCGCGCACAGGCTCGGCACCGCCAAAGCAGTCGCTCACAACGACGTCGTAGCGACGATGGCCCACGCTCGTCACACCCAGATACGAGCGAGCCTCGGCGGTAATCACCCGCAGGCGATCGCCCACCGTGTGCTCCAGTTCATCCAGATAGAACCAACGGCGCGCCAAGCGCGTTATCTCTCCGTCATACTCGATGACGTCCATACGCAAGCCCTCATGCGACAACAGTGCAAACTTGGGATAGGAAAACCCACCGCCGCCGAGCATAAGCATGCGGTCGATGCCGTGACCATAAGCGTCGCGCATTGCATCCTCGGCCTCAAACACATCGTCAAATGCACGATAGTACGCAAAGGCCGGCTCCGCCCAACGATCGCCAACATAGCTCGCGCTTTGGTAGACGCCGCCCTGCACGAGCACACGGACCTCGTCACCGCCCTCATTGTGCATGCGCTTCACCCGCGCCAGCCCGTTGCGGGTCCTCGCGACCTGCAAACAGGCAGCGCGAACAGCGACGGCGGCCGCACCAAGCGCCGCGGCTCCCAGGGCAACGCCGGCAACGACGCCGGCAGAAACACTTGGCTTGTTCATCTAGAGCTCCTTCTGCAGATAGAGTCCATGGTCATAAAACCCAAGATGGCGATAGTACTCGCGCGTACCAATCGCGCTGATCACGTTGATGTGCATATAACCGGCATCCCGAGCTATCTGGCACGCACGCTCCACGAGCAAACGTCCCAATCCATGGTGCTGCGCCGCCTGACCCTGGTCGCCCACGCGCGCCGCCATACCGTACACGTGCACCTCGCGAATCATCGCCTCGTCCGGCGTCGTCGGCAGCTCGTCCACATGCGCGGCAACAAAAGCGCGATCGGGCAGCGACAACCGCAAAAAGCCCGCGATCTTGCCCCGCGGCGTCACCCATTGCAAAAAGTGCTCGTAAGTCACCGGCGTCTCGTACGCCACTTCCTCATCAAGGGTCAACTCGTCCAGGTCGGCACCCGCCGTGCTGATCTCGCGATAGCGAATCTCACGCACCGTCGCACCGTCACCCCGAGCAGCCAGGCGGTTCTCGACGAGCTGACGTAGGTTGGGCTTCTTGTTGCCCACCATGATGTCGTCGGAGCTAAAGTCGCGAATCATACGGCTGATGCGGCAGAACGCCGGCGTCACCACGATGTCGTCGGCCAGCACATCGAGCAGCTCTTCCTCGGTATAGGGGCGCCACTCGCCACGCTCATAGCAGCCCACCAGACGCGAGCCCTCGATGAGCGCACACGGGTAAACCTTGACCTCGTCGGGCATAAAGGCCCCTTCGGTCATAAAGCGCTCGTAGTCGCGCTTGTCCCCCTCGGGCGTGGCGCCCAGCAAGTTGAGCATAAAATGCGCGTGGATCTTAAAGCCAAACAGGCGCGCAAGCGAAAACGCCCGCTCGATCTGCGCCACCGAAATGCGACGCTCGTTGATATCGAGCAAATGCTGGTCGAGGCTCTGGATACCCATCTGAATCTTGGTGCAGCCCAGACGGCGGATAAGCGTGAGGGCCTGCGGCGTTACGGCATCGGGGCGCGTCTCGATAACGAGTCCCACCACGCGATGCTTCGCCGTCTCGTTGATGCGCTGCTGACGCTCGAGCTCCTCCATCGTTGCCGTCTGCCACTCGGTGACCTCGCCCCACGGCGTACCGGGGCCGTACAGACGACGCACCGCGCGGTTATAGCCGCCCACGGCAACATCCACACGCTCCTGCTCGTCGGCAACGCCGGCAGCGAGCTTGGCCTCGTCTGTCGCAATGCCGGCAGCCCGATAGCGCTCGCGGCGCTCTGTTACCACCGGCGGCAGGGCATCGGCGGGAGCGTCATCGAGCAGGCGCCCCGCCTCGGCACGGCTGATGCCCGGACGCGCCAACATGGGGTTTGCCGCCACGCCCGCCACCGCATCATCATTGAGCGCACGGAAGAGCTCCGACATAAACCATGCCTGATACCCTTGCGAATAGTCGCTCCAGGTACCGCCGAGCACGATGAGCTCGATCTTGTCGGTCGCATGCCCCATCTGCGAAAGCGCCGTCAAACGGGCGCTCACCTGCAGATACGGATCGAAGCAGTTTTGCTCCGCACGGGCGCACGCCGGCTCGGCGTGCAGGTAGCTTTTGGGCATGCGCAGATCGTTGGGGCAAAACAGGCAATCGCCCGAGCATGGCCAGGGCTTGGTGATGACGGTAATGGTCGCCACGCCCGAGGCCGTTCGGCGCGGCTTCATACGCAGCACCTGCAGCAGTTGGCGTTCCAGATCGGCATCGACATTCCATCCAGCCCAACGAGCCGGCTCCTCGCGCTTCACCCGCTGGTAAAACGGCAGCAGGCGGCGCTTGGCCAAATCGCGTTTGTCGGCGCCCTCACGGCGCGCCTCGGCATGTATCAGCTTGACGAGTGCCTTGTCGTCCACGGTCTCGCCGCGACGCAGAGCCTCGAGTATGTTCAAAATAATCTGTTCCATGCCCCCATTGTAAAGGCAAAGGCGCCGGAGCCAGTCACGGCCCCGGCGCCTCCATCAAAGAGCATGCCTATATGCACCGATCTCCGAAAACCGCATGTCACACCGATTCGAACGACATGTCGCCCGAACCGACCTTAAAACGATACGTTGCAGACTTGTCAACGTTGTCGAATTCAGCATTCAATATGGTCTCGCCATCGTAGCCAAGCGGAAGGAAATCGCTCTCAAAGTCACCGCTGCCCACGGTGAGGCTCGCCTTAAAGCCCGTAGAGTTCGGAACCGATATCTCCACATCGCCCGAGCCCACGCTTACGTCCATCGACTTCGCGGGGGCCTGGTAGAGCTCGAACGCCACATCGCCCGAACCGACCTCGGCATCCAAGGTGTCGGTTACGGTGCCCGCAAACTCGATGTCTCCCGAGTCCAAAGTCAAGTTGAGGTCATGACACGCAATGTCCGTGACCGTCAGATCGCCCGATCCTACATTCGCTGTAATGCCCACCATGTTATCGGCAACTTCGCGCGGCAGTTCGACGGTAACCGTGCGGTCAATGGCGCGCTCGTCATCGCAATCGAACTGGCGAATCTTGAGCGCAGAACCCTTAACCTCGGCCAGATTCTGAGTGGCAGCATCGTAGGTAGCTACCCCCTTTGCAACACGACTGCTCTCGATGACACGCACCTGCCCGCCGGAAACGCACTTGATCTCAACCTCACCCGATGTCACATCCAGGTCAAGGGACTGGAATGAGTCGGCATCAAACGTTTCGCTCGAAAGCTGCCGAGACTGAGCGGAATAGTTACCGCCATCCAAAGAATCGTCCCCGTCAACCACATCGTCCATACCGGACAAACCGGATGCAATATCGCCGAGATCCCACGGGCCATCAAAATGAAACAATATCCGCGAAGTGCCAAAGATAAGCCCGATGATGAGCACGAACGCTCCGATACCGACGCCCAGGCGGACCTTGGACTCATGCGAGAGCTTCATCATTCATCACCTTCTTTGGCGCTCGGCTCAGCGGCGGTCGAGGAAGCCACGTCAGTATCAACCGCAGCGGAAACATCCTGAGCCTTAGCCGCCTCCGGCGCCGGACCAACCTGAATATCCCCGCGTGCCCAATCGCCATCGAGCGCACGCGCCACCCAGTGATAGATGGGGATTGTAAAGAAGATCAGCGCGGCAAAGGAGCCACCAAACAGGAACATCAGCAAAAAGAACAGCAGCCAGCACACGGCCCAATACGGAAACGACTGGAACGGACCTTTCACCGGAGTCGAGCCAGCTGCGCCGCCACTCGTCACCTGCGCCGTAGCGGCATTGGCGGCCTGCGCGCTCCAGCTTGCCGCTTGCGCCGCCTTGGCGGCGGCATCACTCGCCTATGTTGCCGCCTCGGTAGCACGTGCCGCTGCCTCATGGGTACGGGCGCGCTCCGCTGCCTCGGCCTCGCGCTGACGGGCGCGGTCCTCGTTCTCAAACTCGATATCGTCCTCGATCTCATCGCTCGGATTAAGGAGCTCATCCAAACTCACGCCATAGAGTTTTGCGAGCGAGATCAGGTTCTCGGTATCGGGCGAGCTCTCCGCACGCTCCCATTTACTGACCGCCTGGCGCGACAGCCCCAGCTTTCGCGCCAGCCCTTCTTGGCTAAAACCCTTGCTGCGACGAAGGTCGGCGAGCCGCTGCGCAGTTTCTACATTCATGGTTCCTCCTATGCGATGCCAGCCGTGCCGCCGGACCGTTTTTGTTCTTAAGGCGCCTTGCACAGTTAAAAATCTATCCGCCACCGCCAAAAGCATGCCACCTATTCTAGTGAGATTTTTGACAACCGGCGGTTGCGGGCATATATGAGCTGCGGAAATGTGTCCAAACAAAGCAATGACCCGCAGCTCGGTTGTCCCCGTTGCGGCGTTACCGGTAGTATGGTCGTACTGTTTATTCCGCACCGCCAACGGAGGGAGTTCCGCGCCGTGAACCGCGATTTCGCCTCATCGCTCATTCAGCTCAACAATACGTTCTATCGCGAGCACTCCGCCTCCTTCTCCGATACGCGCCAGGCACCGTGGCCCGGCTGGGTACGCACCATGGACATAGCGCTCGAGCAGCTCGACGTCGCCACGATCGAGCATCCCGTCCGCGTCTTCGATCTTGCCTGCGGCAACATGCGATTCGAGAACTTTGCCGCCGGCGGCGCACTTTCCGCCAAGGGCGTCGACGGCGCAAACCCCTCGGCAGACGCCAGTTGCCCGTTTGAGTTCTATGGTGTTGACTCGTGTCAGGATTTGGCTATCGATGCGCACGGTCACGCCCTGCGCATTCCCAACCTGCACTTCCAGGAACTCGACGTACTCGATGCCCTCATGAAGCTCAACCCCGCCGAGACACCCGACGTGCTTTTCGACGCCCCGCTCGCCGACATCTCGGTCTGCTTTGGCTTTATGCACCACGTGCCGTCGTGCGAGTACCGCGTACGCGTGCTCGACGCCCTGGTGCGCCAGACGCGCCCAGGCGGCATCATCGCCATCAGCTTTTGGGAGTTTATGAACGACGAGCGCATGGCGCGCAAGGCCGTTCGCGCCGAAGCCCGCGCCGAGCTCACCCCGCCGTTTGAAAGTTACGATTCCGCGCAGTTTGAAGCCGGCGACCACCTCATTGGCTGGCAAAACGACCGCCACGCCTACCGCTATTGCCATCACTTTGACGATCAGCAGATCACCGACCTGGTGCGCGGCGTGCGCACATTCTACAAGAGCGGCGAGGTCCCCGTGCGCGAGCTTGAGCGCTTCCATGCCGACGGTCGCAGCGGCGAGCTCAACCGTTACGTGATTCTCAAGCGCCTGTAGGCATCGGCGACTTGCCGCCGAGCCGCACCGCAACTTTCGGGCAAGCTATGCCCCACCCTTTTCAACCCATTGATGGAACGTGCTGCCATGCGTTCCATACTCATGATCAAGGAGCCTCATGGGAGCCGTCCACGTTCGCACGCCTAAGAACTTTGTGCTCGAGGAGCGCCTGGAGCGCTACGCCGATGCGATTGAGACGAACCCCGAGGCCTATGCCGGAGATTGGCGCGAGGCTTGCGCGCCAGTTGGCAGCAAGCCCTTCGAACACCTTCACCTGGATCTTGGCTGTGGCAAGGGAACGTACCTTGTAGAGCGCGCGGCCCACGAGCCAAACACCCTCTTTATCGGTATGGACCAGGAGCCCATCTGCATCGCCTATGCCGCACAGAAAATCTGCGAGCAGGAGCTGTCCAACGCACTCGTCCTGCCCCGAGGCGCCGCATCGCTGCCGCAGCTGTTTGCCGCAGGCGAGCTCGATGCCATTACCATTAACTTTCCCACGCCGCAGCCCAAGGCCAAGTACGCCAAAAAACGACTCGTCCATGTCGACCATCTGATGCTCTACCGCCCGCTCTTTTCAGCCGGCGCCACCGTCACACTGCGAACCGACAGTAAGCCATTGCGCGACTACGCCCTGGGGCAGTTTGCCGCGGCCGGCTACGACACGCTTTGGGTAAGCGACGACGTCCGCCGCGACCATCCCGAGCATCCCGAGACCGAGTACGAATGCCGCACGCGCGAGATGGGTGCCGTCGTCTATGGCATTTGCGCCACACCCGGCGCGCAGCCCAGCAATGAACAGCTCGCGGCGGGCCGCGCGCAGGAGCAAAGCCTTGCCTGCTACCTGCCCGAAAACCTCGATGAGCTCACCTATGTACCTCTGGGCATGGAAGAGGCCGTCGAGAACTTTAGAAACCGCGCCCGCAAAGGCAAGAAGCGCCTGCCGCAAGTCCTAGGGGCTTCTGATGGTCGCGGCGTCGGCAAACAAGCGCAAATTGGCGCCAGCGAACGGCCCTCAAACCTAAGTGAGTAGACTTTTTTGCAATAGCCAGGCACAGCCCGCATAGCGAAACATAAAACCGCAGGTAGAACCCTTGCGCAAAAGTCATGTGCTCGCAATATCGCAAAAAGTCTACTCACTTGGCTAGCGACTACACTAAACGGCTGGGCAGAACGCCCATTTCCTGCATTTTCTTGCCTGCGAACGCATCGATGCGACGCTACGCCATAATAGTTGGCGGACAATCGCGAGAGAAAGCAAACACATGGCACAGACCACGACAGATATCGCCGCCAGCACCGTCCCCGGTGCCGGAGCCGCCAGTTCATTCTCGGGCGGCACGGGAACCGAAGCCGAATTCGGCTCACTCGGTGCGCTCTCCCCCACCTGGTGGGAGCCCGAGGACGGCAGCGAGCCCGAACCGTGGCTCACGCCCGACCAGGCCTTCGAGCGCTTCTTTGAATGGACGAGCGATCGCGGTATTGAGCTGTGGGACCACCAGGAAGAGGCCCTCATGGATCTAGCCGCCGGCGATCACGTCATTCTGGGCACGCCGACCGGATCGGGCAAGTCGCTTGTCGCGCTGGGCATGCTCTTTATGGGCATGGCACAGGGCAAACGCTGCTATTACACGGCCCCCATCAAGGCTCTGGTCAGCGAGAAGTTTTTCGACCTTGTGCAGGTGCTCGGCCGCGATAACGTCGGTATGATCACCGGCGACACGCATATCAACACCAAGGCGCCCGTCATCTGCTGTACGGCAGAAATCCTCGCCAACGACGCACTACGCGAGGGCGAAGATGCCGATGTTGGCTGCGTCGCCATGGACGAGTTCCACTACTTTGCCGACCCCGATCGCGGTTGGGCCTGGCAGGTGCCGCTGCTCACCCTGCCTCACACGCAATTCATGCTCATGAGCGCCACGCTCGGCGATGTCACTGCCATCGCCGCCTCACTCGAGGAGCACACCGGCGCTGCTTGCGACTTGGTCGTCGACGCCCCGCGTCCTGTTCCGCTGAGTTACGACTATGTGACGACCTCCCTCGAGGGCACGGTCGAGCTCGCCATGCGCCGCGACGAGGCCCCACTCTATATCGTGCACTTTAGC
This sequence comes from Collinsella sp. TM05-37, assembly GCF_003436455.1. Taxonomy (NCBI): domain Bacteria; kingdom Bacillati; phylum Actinomycetota; class Coriobacteriia; order Coriobacteriales; family Coriobacteriaceae; genus Collinsella; species Collinsella sp. TM05-37. The sequence continues at coordinate 61,532 of NZ_QSPN01000001.1, forward strand.
CAGGATGCCGCACTTGCGACGGCACAGTCGCTCGCCAATTTTGGCATTGCCAACAAGGAGCAGCGCGAGGCCATCAAGGAGGCGGCCAAGGGCACGAGCTTCTCGACGGCCTTCGGCAAAATCCTCAAGCGCTTGCTCGGATGCGGCGTCGGCGTGCACCATGCTGGCATGTTGCCGCGCTACCGCCTGCTGGTCGAGCGCTTGGCGCAGCAGGGCCTGCTACCCGTCATCTGCGGCACCGATACGCTCGGCGTCGGTATCAACGTGCCCATCCACACCGTGGTGCTCACCGCGCTCACCAAGTTCGATGGCTATAAGATGCGTCGTCTGCGCGCCCGCGAGTTCCATCAGATTGCCGGTCGTGCCGGCCGCTCGGGCTTCGATACCGAGGGCATGGTCATCGCCGAGGCACCCGAGCACGAGATCGAGAATGCCAAGCTTATGGCCAAGGCGGGCGACGACCCCAAAAAGCTCCGCAAGATTAAAAAGAAGAAGGCCCCCGAGGGCTTTGTCACCTGGAACAAGCAGACGTTCGAGCGCCTGATCGAGACGCAGCCCGAGACACTCAAGCCGCGCCTGCGCATCACGCACTCCATGGTGATTGGCGTGGTCGAGCAGGGTGGCGATGCCCGAGCCCGCGTACACGACCTCATCGAGACGAGCCTGCAGACCCCCGAGGAAAAGGCTAAGCTCGAGGTTCGTGCCGACGAGATCTTCGCCACGCTCATCGATTCCGGCGTCGTCGTGCGCACCGAGGTGCCGCCCGCACCCGACGCTCCGGCTGACGCCGCGCCGGACATCGACTACGCACTGACGGTCGACCTGCCCGAGGACTTTGCGCTCGACCAGCCGCTCTCGCCGTTTTTGCTTGCCGCGTTGGAGCTGCTCGATCCCGAGAGCGAGACCTATACCATGGACCTGATCTCGATGGTCGAGGCAACGCTCGAGGATCCCAAGCAGGTGCTGCGCGCTCAGGAGCGCGCAGCGCGCGACCGCGCGATGGCCGAAATGAAGGCTGACGGCGTCGAATATGAGGAACGCCTGGAGCGCATCCAGGATGTCACCTACGAAAAACCGCTCGAGGACTTGCTCGACGCCGCCTTCGACAAGTACTGCCAGGAAGTGCCCTGGGCAAACGACTACCAGCTCTCTCCCAAAAGCGTCCTGCGCGATATGCTGGAAAGCGCGAGCGATTTTAAGGGTTACATTCAAAAGCTCGGCATCGCCCGTTCCGAGGGCATTTTGCTGCGTTACCTGGCAGAGGCCTACCGTTCGCTCAACCGCACCGTGCCCATCGAGAAGCGCGACGAGCGTCTGCGCGACATTATCTCGTGGCTCGGCTTTGTGGTGCGCTCGGTGGACTCGAGCCTGGTGGACGAGTGGGAGAACGCCGGCAACCCGGCAGCCCTCGATGCTGCGCCGCCGCAGGGCATCGACGAGGTCGTGGCGGACCGCCGCGGCTGCACGCTGTTGGTGCGCAACGCGCTCTTCCGCCGCGTGACCCTTGCCGCCCGCGAGCACGTTCGCGACCTGGGCGAGCTCGACGACGACTGGGGCATGAGCGAGATCCGCTGGCAAAAAGCACTCGACGCTTACCACGAGCAGCACGAGGAAATCCTCACCGACGGAGATGCCCGCAGCGCCGCGATGTTTTCCATCGACGAGTCCGACGAGAAGACCGCGCACGTATGGCACGTGCACCAGATCTTTGCTGACGAGGATGGCGACCACGATTTTGGCATCATGGGCGATGTCGATCTGGACGCCACGCAAGACGGCGGCGAGGTAATCTTCAAGAACTACCGTGTCGGCTTTATCGAGGACCTGCTCGAGGACTAGCCGGGCGCAATGGGACGAAACAAAGCGGGGTCGCTGGCAACATCGCCAGCGGCCCCGCTTTTTGCGCGATACGCTATCCCCTACTCGGCATCCTCGACCTCATACGAATCCGCCTCGGCTGGCTCATCGTTCGTCTCTGTCGCGGCCCCGCGCGCCTCGTCAAACGCTGCTTTCATGGTCTTGTTGCCCCACGTGAGCTTGCGAATGGTAAGATCGTCGGCTTTCTTGTTGGCAAGGCGCAGATTGTTCTCGGAGGACAGCAACGCCTCCTTGGTTTTCTGCAGATGGCTAATCGTCTTGTCGATCTCATCGATTGCCGTTTGGAACTTGCGGCTCGCGATCTCGTAGTTGCGGCCGAAATCGTTCTTGAACTTCTCCATCTTGGCTTCGAAGTTCGTGACATCGATATTCTGCTGCTTGTACTCCGCCAGCTCCTGCTTATAGCGAAGCGAACCCATGGCGGCATTGCGTAGCAGCGTAATGATGGGAATGAAGAACTGCGGGCGGATCACATACATCTTCTCGTAGCGATAGCTCACGTCCACGATTCCCGCGTTGTAAAGCTCGCTCTCGGGCTCGAGCAGCGTGCAGAGCACCGCGTACTCACAGCCTTTCTGGCGACGATCGTGATCGAGTTTCTTAAAGAAGTCCTCGTTTTTATGCTTGGTCGCGGTCTCGTCGTTCTCGTTTTTCATCTCGAACATAATCGAAATGACCTCGTTGCCGCTCGCGTCGCGCTCACGGAAAATGAAGTCTCCCTTGGTGCCCTCGGATGCATCGTTATCTTTCTCGAAGTACGCATTGGGAAACGCCGTCATGCGCAGACGGTTAAACTCGGTCTCGCAGTGCTGCTCGAGCGACTCGCCCACCATCTTGGTGGACAGGCGAACCTTCATGTCCTTAAGGCGCTCAATCTCTTCATCCTTGTAGCGAATCAGGTCATCGCTCGCGCGCTTGGCCTGCGCAAGCTCGAGCTCGTGTGCCGCCTTGGCTTGCTCCTCGCGAGAATCGCGCACCGCCAGCTCGCTCGTCAGTTTGGCACGTGCCTCATCGCGCTCTCGCTCCGCCGCGGCGACCGCCTCTGACAGGTTCATTTTTGCCATCAGTTCCTGCTCGCGCAGCTGGGCACGCAGGCCCTCGGCCTCTTGCTCGGACTGAGCCTTTGCGGCGGAAAACTTCTCTTGCACCTTCGCGCGATAGTCAGTAAGCGCGCGCTCGGCCTCGCTGCGAGCGGCATCGAGCTCACGCTGCGACTCTGCCGCGGCAGCGGCAAGCGCCATCTCCTGGGCCTTGTCCGCCGCGGCGATCCTGGCCTGCAGCTCGGCAATCTGAGCGTCGCGCGCGGACAGGTCGTTTTGAGCAGCATTGCGTGCCGCCGCCTCGGCAAGCCTGGCTTCATCATCTTTGCGCTCCAACTGCGCACGTAAATTGTCGATCTCGCGCTGAAGCTCGGCATTCTCCTTTTGAGCATCGGAACGAGCCTCAACCGCCGCGCGCTGACTTGCACTCTCGCGCTCTGCGGCAGCGCCTTCGAGCTTGGCGCGCAGCTCGGCAAGCTCAGCGTCGCGCTTGGCAACCTCTTGTGCCAGCTGCTGAGCTGCAGCGTTCTTCTGCTCGACAAGCTGAGCGTCGCGCTGAGACTCTGCCTTTTGCAAAGCAGCCGTCGAGCGCGAGCGCTCAAGCTCCAGTGCCTGCTCGCCCTCGCGCTGGACCGCCTTCACGCGCTCATCCAGGTCGCGCGAGAACTCGGCATCGCGCACCTGCTTGACGATATCCGCATAGCCGGACGCATCGACCTTAAAAACTTCGCCACAATGCGGGCACTTGATCTCGTTCATAGCAGCTCCTCGATGGACGCAAATTTCAACCGCCTACACTCTACCGCGCCGCACGGACAAAAAAGGCGCCGCTGCCATAATGGCAACGGCGCCAGAACCACCACAAAGGCGACTGTCCCCTTTGTGGTGACTTGGGTCCTTACAGGTCGCGGTAGTCGATCAGGCGAAGATCGGATTGAGACTCGAGCCAAGCGCGAAGCTCGGGGTCGATCAGTGCATCGACTTCCTTGGTACGATCGGTCGTGAGCGAGCTGTTCTCCAGGATAAAACGATCGAGATAACCCGGATGGCACACAAAGACGACCGTCTCGCCGTCCACCATCCCGCGAACCGTCTGCATGATTGCCTCTTTGGGCTCGTAGCCCGGCTCCATCGAGCGCATCACCATGCGCAGATCAGTATCTCCGCAATGCACCACAGCCGCGGGGTCGAAGCTCGCCTTTTGCTCCTTAAGGCCCAGCTCCTGAGCAACCGCCGAGATCGCTCGGTTAAGGTTTTTGCTCATGACGGCATGGGCCTCAAAGTAATCGGGCTCGCGGCCCACGATCTCGACAAAGCGGTCATGCTGCGCGCGGATCTCGATGCAGGCCTCGTCGAAGTCTATCAACTCCTCGCCGCGCTTAAAATGATCGCGGAAGGTACGGCTGCTATGGAACTCATCATTCTCGTTGAGCATGCTCGGAATGAGCGCCGGGTCGGCACACGGCTTGCCCAGGCACACGTTGGTATGCTGACCCACCGCAATGCCGGCATCCGCCACGAGCGACCAGCCACGCTCGGCCTCGGGCATATTGGGCATAAGTCCCGCCGAGCGCACCAGGCCCTCATTGATACTGCGGGCAATCCCCAGGTTAACGGCATACGAATAACCGATATCATCGGCACGAATGAGCAATTGCTTCATATTGACCCCCATCTACGGAAAGGGACACTTGAAGCGCAGCCAAGTGCCCCAGATAATTGTCCTACCGAACGGATGCTTTAGGCTTTGGCGGCAGCAGCGTCTTCGTCGAGCTGCTCCTTGGTAAAGCCAAAGAAGTAGGCGATGGCAGCGGCGGCAACAAATGCAGTGCCCGATGCAACGCAGCCCCATACGAGATTAGCAGTTCCGCCTGCAACATAACCTGTAATACCAAGGATATTAGTTGCGCCCAAAACATACGTGGTCACATTAGTGAGAGCCGCGATCAGGCCGCCGATAGCGCCGCCCGCGACCATGGCACCCAGGCAGCGAGTATACTTAAAGCCGCAGCCATACAGCGCGGGCTCCGTCACGCCACCGACAATGCCGGAGAGCGAGAAACCAAGCATAGCGCCCTTTTCGTCGACCTCCTTAAGGCGCAGGAAGGCACCGAAGGCCATGCCCCACGTGGCGAACTGAGCGATAGCACCCGCGACCATAACGCAGGAGTCAGACCCTGAGGTGAGCACCTGCACAATGCCGAGGGCAATCAGAACCTGGTGCATACCGGTCATAACCAGGAACTCCCAAAGCGCGGCAATGGCGACGAGGGAGAGGATTGTGACGATGCCGCCAGCGTTTCCGAGGCCGAACATAAAGTTGCCGACCAGGTCGCCCAGAATGGAACCAATCGGAGCTAGGGCGCACAGGGAAACGGGGGTCATCACAGCCATGGTGCACACGGGCACAAACACCGTGGAGAGCATGTCGGGGATGATCTTCTTCATGAACTTCTCGACGACCATCAGCACCGGCATAGACAGCAGCATGGGGAGCACGGTCGCAGAATAGTTGTTCAGCTGAGCCGGGAGCACGCCGTAAACCATCGTGGTCGTAGCACCAGAATCCGCAGCGGCGTTGACCAACGTCATGAACTCGGGGGCAATGAGCACGCCGCCGAGCATCATGCCGAGCGGCTGGCTGCAGCCGAGCTGCTTTGCGGCAGCCCAACCCAGATAGACAGGGAGGAAATAATAGCCGGCGTTGTAAATCCAGTTGTAGAAGAAGTTGTAGATGTCAGAATCGGCAGACCAGATACCGAGCATGCCGTCGCCGCAAAGTACGGCAAGTGTGCGGAACATGGCGGCGCCCATGATAATGGGGATCGTCATGCACATTGTCTTGGACAGGTAGTTAAGGGCCTTCTTGCCCGCAGTCTTGACCGTCAGTGGCTCCTTGGTGCCGTCATCGAGGTTCTCGTCAATGGAGCCTTCGCCCTTGACGCCCAGCGCAATGGCGGCGTCATAGACCTTCGGCACGTTCTGGCCAATGATGACCTGATACTGGCCGCCAGACCACTGTGCGCCCAGCACACCCTTGATCTTCTTAACTTCATTATCATTGGGAATGGACTGATCTTTGAGGTTCAGACGCAAGCGGGTCATGCAGTGCGTCGCGTTCGTCACATTGGAGGCGCCGCCGACGGCAGCGAGCACGTCCTCGGCAATCTTCTTGTTATCGACAGCCATGTCGAATCCCTTCTCTTCCAACTAAAGGCCGTGGGACTTCACGGCACCAAGACGCACGATTCCGCTCGCGCCTGCGCAGCGCGCGATACCAGTTGGCAAGAGATTGATTTGCATGTGATTCCCGGGTGGATCGACATGAAAAAAGCCCCGCGCACAACCGACAGAGACCCAATTATGGTCTCGGCAGAATCGGTAGTGCCTCTCGGAGCTGCGCCGTGAGTAACACCCAACACACGGCGAGTATATGCGGCAGATGCGTTCGTTGCGGCTCAGATTACCGACGAACGGTAGCAAACGACCCGCGAACGGTCGCCATGACGGAAAGGAAATACCAGAGAGCCTATTTATCCGAGTGGACAGAAGCCACGCGATTCACATGCATGATCAGATAGACGAGCTCCTCTTGGGCCAATGGCTCGCCAAAGGTCTCTTGAATCAGATCGTCGACACGGTGAGCGCAACGCGATGCCGCCGGATACTGCTCCACGAGCACGTCGTAAAGACCGGAGTTCTCGGTATCGATCGGCTCTTTCTTTGCCACGCGGTCGAGCAGATAGCGCACATGAGTGGCAAAGCGGGCAAAGGCGAACGACGAGCGATCGACCGTCACACCCAACTCTTCTTGAATAATCGCGACCGTCATATCGAGCAGTCGCTCCTCGTGCTGCTCGGCAAGCACGCGCCGCTCGCTCGGCTTAACCGATGCGTTGACAATCGACATGGCAATGCCCGCGGCCTCGCTTCGGGGCATACGCACACGGAAGCTTTTCTGGATGCCGCGAACAGCCAGCTCGCCCAAGCGGTATTCGATGGGATGCAGCTGCTCCAGATCGCGCTCGAGCGGCAACGACACCACCATGTGTTCGCGGGCGCGCTTAATGGCAAACTGGATATGGTCCGCCAGTGTAATGGGGAGGTTAGGGCTCAATTCGTACGAAAGCTGTCCGGTTGCGATATCAGCCAGCTGAGCAGAAAACTCCAGCACCTCGGGGTCGACCTCATCAATAAACGCCAGGTACTTTGAATCAATGCCGTAAAAGGTACGCGTGATGACATCCAGGTCGACCTCATGCGGCATATCGCCAAAGCCGATACCGCGACCCAGCGCGATAAGCTGACGCCCCGCGCCGTCTTCGCAGATGGCAGCGTTATGGTTAATGCGCTGGATAGCCCTCATGGATTCATCGCTCCTACTGAAACGCGCCGCACAGACCATCCGCGCGGCGCGTTCATTCTACCTGCACTTACAGCTACAGTCCAAAGAAGCCTAGGATTTGGTCACGGCTTACGGGCTTGTAGTTGTTGGCATCGAGGCCAACGTCGTAGCGCAGAACCGGGCGCTCGCGATCGCGGTTGCGCGCGTTGGTGCGGTCTCCCCTGCTGTGGATATGCCCGTGCAACATGATGGCGCCACGCGCCTTGCCGTTCCAGCTGAGCATGGGGTAATGGCTCATTACCAGGCGATGGCCCTTCGCGTAACCGGGGGCGACCTCCAGATAATCGCGCACCTCATCCCAAATGTGCGGCGCGTCTGGATCTTCCCAGTCGCCGTCATGGTTACCGCGGATGAGCGTTACGTTCTGACATTCGATGCGCTCGCGCAGGCGCACCGCCTCCGCCAGGGGCAAACGATAGGTAAAGTCTCCCAAGATATAGAGGCGGTCGTCCACAGCCACGCACTCATTGATGGCATCGATGACCTTGCGGTTCATCTCCTCGACCGAATCAAACGGTCGATCCATGTCGTGCAAGATATTCGTATCGCCCAGGTGCAGGTCGGCGGTAAACCACATCATCGTCTCTGTCCTCATTTCGCAACGCGTATAAGACCTGTTTAGTATACAGACGCGGCGATGAGACAGTCACCCAAAGAGCCCGCCGAACAGACCTCGGCGACGCTTGTCCTGCTTTTTCGAAGCGTCATCCCGCGTCTTCTTGCCCTGCCGCTTCTTACGGTCCTGCTCCAACTCATCGTCATCGAGTAGCATATCCCACTCAAACGGATCGTCTGTCAGATCGAACAGGTCATCGTCATCAAACACGTGCGCCTCCATTACCGATTAGCGAGCATCCACAACGTAGTTGAGAAGTCTACGGGCCCGTGCGGACACAAATTCATCCTGTCTGCGTCTTTCAATCGTTTGCCGCAACGCTTGCGCAACGGAACGCTTGCAGATAAGATGGGAACACGGATGGCACCCGTGGCAGCGGGTCTTGCCAACTCCGATACACGTTTTCATCGTGAGAAGTGGCCGTCTTCGCTTACGCGGGGGCGGCCACTTTGTTTGCCCCTATGTCATCTGATTCTAATGCACAAACATGCGCACGAACTTGTGCTTCCAGCTTGCGTAAGGAGCATAGCGGAATGGCACGTCCAGCCAGGTTGCCTTGTTCACGATGCTCTTCCTGTGGCTGAACGTATCGAAGCTCTCGCGTCCATGATACTGACCCATACCGCTCGCACCCATGCCGCCAAAGCCCATATGGCTCGTAGCCAAGTGCATAATCGTGTCGTTGACGCAGCCGCCGCCAAAGGGCACGTAACGCACAAAGCGCTGCTGAACCGCGCGATCCTGACTAAAGATATACAGGGCCAGCGGCGTCGGACGATCAGTAATAAACGTCTCGGCCTCGTCTAAGCTCTCAAACGTCAGCACTGGCAAGATGGGGCCGAAGATTTCCTCCTGCATCACGGCGTCATCGGGGGACACGCCATCCAAAATCGTCGGCTCGATCCTGAGCGAAACCTCGCGCGCGGTACCTCCCAGCACAACCTTATCGGGATCGATCAGCCCGCGTACGCGCACAAAATGTTTGGCGTTGACGATATGGCCGTAATCCTCGTTGTCGAGCGGATGCTCGCCAAACATACGGCGGACTTCCTCCTTGATGAGACCCAGCAGCTCGTCGTGCACGCGCGCATCGACCAGCAGGTAGTCGGGCGCCACGCAGGTCTGCCCCACGTTGAGCCATTTACCAAAGGCGATACGCCGCGCCGCGACCTTCAAGTTTGCCGTCGCATCCACGACGCAGGGACTCTTTCCGCCCAGCTCAAGCGTCACGGGCGTAAGGTTTTTACTTGCGCGCTCCATGACGAGCTTGCCGACCGGAACGCTACCGGTAAAGAAGATCTTGTCCCAGCACTCATCGAGCAGCGCTTCGTTCTCGGCGCGCCCGCCCTCGACAACCGTCACCAAGCGCGGATCAAATGCCTCTTCACAGATTTGCTTGAGCACCGCGCTCGATGCCGGAGCATAGGCGCTCGGCTTGATGACCACAGTATTGCCCGCGGCAAGGACGCCGGCGAGTGGCTCGAGTGTTAGCAAAAACGGGTAGTTCCACGGAGCCATGATGAGCGTGACGCCATAGGGCACGGCTTGCGTCTTGCACACACTCACGGCATTGGCAAGGTCGCACGGACGCAGGCGCGGACGACTCCATCGAGCCACATGAGCGATCTGATAACGAATCTCGGAAAGCGACGTGCCAATCTCGCACATATAGGCCTCGTCATGCGACTTGCCCAAATCGGTCTTGAGCGCATGGGCAATATCGGCCTCGTGGGCCCGTACCGCATCGCGTAAACTCACGAGCGCACGACGTCGAGCATCGACATCAAACGTGGCGTGCGTCTTAAAATAGGCGCGCTGATCGGCAACGATGCGCGCGATTTCCTCGGTGTTCATGGGCCCTCCTAGTTCTCGTCTTCAAACATACCACCCGCAACGACCTCGTACATATGCTCGAGCTCCAAACGGTCCATTAAAAGCGGAACGGGGTACAGGGGATTGGCCTCGGCATCGGCATGCGCCGCCATCTCAGGAATGTCGGAGCGGCGAATGCCCGTCACATATTTGGGTATGCCCAAGGCGGCGTTCATGCGGTCGACCCAATCGATAAAGGCCTCAGCAGCCACGTTGTCCAGCGCATTAGCCGGCGCAATGCCGGCCATGCGGGCGAGATCGGCGAGCTTGGGAGCAGCAGCTTCGCCATAGGCGCGAAGCATGTGCGGCAGGATGATGGCGTTGGCCAAGCCGTGGGGAATCCCGTAACGCCCGCCCAGGCTGTGCGCGATGGCATGGACGTATCCAACATAAGAGCGCGTAAAGGCAACGCCCGCTTTATACGCCGCCGAAAGCATATTGCGGCGCGCACGCATGTTGCCACCGCACTCATAGGCCTCGAGCAAATTGTCGTGGATGAGCTGCACCGCCTGGCGCGCCATCTTGCGCGTATAGGGCGTGGTGCTGCGCCCGATAAAGGCCTCGACGGCATGTGTCAGGGCGTCCATGCCCGTTTGCCCCGTAATGGAGGCGGGCAGGCCGCGCGTAAACTCGGGGTCGTGCACCGCAAAGCGCGGGATCAGCACAAAGTCGTTAATGGGATACTTGTAGTGCGTCTCGTCGTCGGTAATTACCGCTGCAAGCGTGACCTCGCTTCCCGTGCCCGCCGTGGTGGGAACGGCGATGAGCAGCGGCAGGCGACGATGGATACGCAACAGGCCGCGCATCTTGTTGATGGGCTTCTTTGGCTGCGCGATGCGCGCGCCCACGCCCTTGGCGCAGTCCATGGCCGAACCGCCGCCAAAGCCGATAATGGCCTGGCAGGCGCTCTCTCGATACAGAGATGCCGCTTCCTCCACGTTTGAGACCGTGGGGTTCGCACATGTTTCGGCATAGACCGCAGCGCTAATTCCCTTGGACGCGAGCGCTGTCTCGAGCGGTGCCGTGAGCCCCAGACGGGCAATGCCGGGATCTGTCACGATAAGAACATGGTGTATTGAACGCTTTTGAAGCACTGCGGGCACTTCCTCAGCGTGCTCTAAAATGCGTGGCTCGGTATAGGGCAGCACCGGCAATGCGATGCGAAAAACCGTTTGATACGTTCGGCACCAGGCGCGGCGGGCTAGATGCATAAAGGAAGCTCCTTCATTTGTTGATTGGTCAACATTTGCTCGACCGATTGTACTCATCGGAGGTCGCACGAGGTCTAGCAATCGTTAATCAATCAACATCTACACATGCTTAAATTGTTTTATTAAAAATCATTCCTAATAGGCTTCACATTCGGTCTCATTTATGGATAATAGAACTCGTCAAGACGCACGTCCGGAGAGGGCCCTTACGGGACCGGACGAGCGCACCATCGCCATCGATCGAAAGGATCGAATCATGAAGTTTGTTTGCCCCGTTTGCGGTTATGTGGAAGAGTTCGACGGCGACCAGCTGCCCGAGGATTTCAAGTGCCCCCAGTGCGGCGTTCCCGGCTCTCGCTTCCTGAAGCAGGAGGAGGGCCAGCTCGAGTGGGCTGCCGAGCACGTCGTGGGCGTCGCCAAGATGGAGGGCGTCTCCGAGGACATCGTTGCCGATCTGCGCGCCAACTTTGAGGGCGAGTGCTCCGAGGTCGGTATGTACCTGGCCATGGCTCGCGTTGCTCATCGCGAGGGTTATCCCGAGATCGGCCTGTACTGGGAGAAGGCTGCCCACGAGGAGGCCGAGCATGCCGCCAAGTTCGCCGAGCTCCTGGGCGAGGTCGTGACCGATTCCACCAAGAAGAACCTCGAGATGCGCGTTGAGGCCGAGAATGGCGCCACCGCCGGCAAGACCGATCTTGCCAAGCGCGCCAAGGCCGCTGGCCTCGATGCCATCCACGACACCGTGCACGAGATGGCTCGCGACGAGGCCCGCCACGGCAAGGCTTTCGCTGGCCTGCTCAAGCGCTACTTTGGCTAAGCCAACTGCCTGAGACATAACCTCTAGCTCGAAGAAGGCCCGGACCGTATTGGTTCGGGCCTTTTTGTGTCTCGAGGACTCGTTAACGCCCTGAAATAGAGCTATCTTCGGCATCGGTCTCTCGTCAAAAACTAAGTGAGTAGACTTTTCGAAACTTGCCGAGCAGACCATCCGTATTGCTTTATAAAGTCGCAGGTAAATGACTTGTTTCAAAACGGCCTGGTCGCCAAAGTGCCAAAAGCCTACTCACTTAGAACCGCAGCCGTCCACGATCGAGCTGTTTTGCGTCTAACGGGCATCTTTCCGTCGATTACTCCCAATTTTGTCCAGTCAACGAATAGTTCAGACCGGAGTAATGTCTCAGCCCTTTGCTCATCTGAGCTTTTATCACGATATTCAGCATCGAGCATCCTGCATATGGCCTTAACGATCGCGCGGAATCTATCCTCATCGGATATCTGTCTGTGTGTCAGGAGAAGTACATCGTAGCCCATGGCCTGAAGGGCCGTCATGCGGTCAGCGTCACGCAAGCCATCCCCTGCGCGTCCGTGCGAGGCCTTTCCCTGACATTCAATGGCCACCTGTCGCCTGCCGTCCGGCGAAGAAAGAAGTAGGTCGATATATACACGGGACTTTCCCACAATCGCTCGAGCACTTGTGCTTAGCATCACTTCAACATTAAGCTCTATGCCGCAAAAACCTTCGCCTCCCAGGGATCGCGGCAGTGCAAGTAGCAAATACGCCTCGACCTCAAAAGGCGACGCGGCGCCCAATGGAACGAGTTGCGATACCGCTATAAATCTATTGCCGTAACGCATCCCGCAAACATCTGAACAAAAACGGTCAAGGTCTCCGCCCAAAACCAAAGCGTCTCGACGCCATAAATTTGAGGCGGTGCCGTCCTCGGACGGGCAGCGCACCCAACCGAACGTTGTCGAAATCGCGCCCGAATCAATTGCACGCGAAAGCTCCGCCTCAAGTGCCGCCGGCAGGGCACACACCGCAAACAAGCCACACATCTCCGCCAATACCAAAAGAAGCTGAAGATCCGTCAGATGCCGCAACATGATGAATGCCGTCAGTAGAGGAGACGTAATCAAAACCCCATGCTCCGTTCCCAGCACGGATTCCCTGGGAAGCTCACCAAGAAACAGCCGCTGCCTAATGCTGGCAGGACAAGTCCGTTTGTTTCTCGACCGAACCAATGTATACAACGGAAAACCGAGCGCGACCGCAGCCGTCGGGTTGCGGGCGAGATCATATCGCTGCCGGTCTTCTTCCGGTCGTGGAAGCGGCGGACACAAAGCGCGGACTTGAGGAGGCAAACGCCAGTACCTAAAAGCTGATATGTCACAAAGTAGATCCTTCATAGGCACAGGAAAACACGAATTTCAACCCAGTCAGTCACGCATTGGCGCGAACGCACCAAAAATGGCGCCGAACGGACTGCCAAGTTTTCAACAGCCCTCCCCAACTGGCCAAAAGCTTGCCGAGAGCTGGACGAAGCCCTGTTGAAAACCCCATTTTTTCTCATGCAGGAGCTTTGCGCGGCAAGTGAGTAGACTTTTTTGAACATCCCGAGCAGGCCGGTCATCCTGCTTTTCAAAACCGCAGGTAGATAGCTTGTTACAAAACTGCCTGGTCGCCAAAGTGCTAAAAGTCTACTCACTTAGGTTGCAGAGTGCCCCCCCCCATTAGCTGCAATTCCAAGGTAGTTAGTACTTTTGGACTCAGATCGTCATACTGAACAAGAATTTGAGTTGAGTTTTCAGGGACAGATGCGCCATCGGCACACCAAAAACAGTCACCGATATCGATAAAAGGGATGCTCGAGCGCGTGAGGGCCCGTGCAAAAGAGCTTCCGCCCGCGTCACACTCCACGGCCACGACGCAGTAAAGGCCGGCGTCCGCGTACTCGATCGAGACTTCCCCTGCCGGAAACGTTTTCCGTACAAGCGCCGCCAGGCCATCACGCGCCCCACGAGCACGAACGCGCACGCGGTTCACATGTCGCTCGTAATCACCCGATTCCAGCAAACGCGCCAAGGCAACCTGATCAACAGAACTTACCGACGAGGCGTAGAAACCAAGGTTGCGTTTAAACCTCTCCATTAGTTCATCGGGCAGCACCATGTACGCCAAACGTAACGCCGATGAAAGGCTCTTCGAAAACGTGTTGGTGTAGATAACCGACTGGGCGGCATCGATCGACGCGAGCGCGGGAATCGGCTTGCCGGCAAGGCGAAACTCACAATCAAAGTCGTCTTCGATGAGATACCGACCTGGCCGCTCGGCGGCCCAGCTCAGCAACGCATAGCGACGTGCAATGCTCGTCACAAGACCGGTCGGATACTGATGAGACGGCATCAGGTGAAGGACATCGGTCCCGGTTTTCTGCAGCGCGCTCAAGTCCACGCCCTCAGCATCCAACGGGACATGCCGCACTTCGCAACCCATGGCCTGATAGATGCGCGTCAAGCGCAAATAGCCTGGATCCTCGACGGCATACACCTTGTCCGCGCCAAGCAACTGAACCAACATGGTATCGAGCAGCTGGGCGCCCGCACCGATAACGATATTGTCGGGATTGACATTCATGCCCCTTGTCCCGCGCAGATGGCGCGCAATCGCACGTCGCAGTCGAGCGGTGCCCTGCGCCGGTGCGGGCGAAAAGATTTCACGTTCGTCTTCGGACGTCAGCGTCGCCCGTAGCGCACTTTGCCAAAGCCGCGCCGCCTCCAAGGCGGAAGGAGAAAGCGCATCGAATCGCTCGACCTGTCCGTTGACATCATGCGCGCTGGGGCCCACGGAGGCGTCATCTCGGTCGATGCCCTCCGCAGCCGAAGCCAAAACCGGTGCATCGGGAAGCTCGCACGCGTAGTAACCACAGCGCGGCTTTGAGCAAATATAACCCTCGGCAAGCAACTGGCTATATGCATTTTCGATTGTAATGACACTAATTCCCAGATGACTGGCAAAGGCGCGCTTAGACGGAAGATGCTCCCCCGCCGCAATACGTCCAGCTACAATATCATCTCGAATTTGCTGGTAAACATACTCATAGAGCGATGCTTCGCCGCGGTTTTCCAAATTATAGTCAAGCATGAGTTTGTCACCTGACCTTATCGAGTCATTCAATCTGGCATTAGTCTGACCTTGCTATTATCTCGAAAACTGAGTATTTCGCCATACCCAGCTCCCCGATAGGATGTTCCGTCAAGCAATACACATGCCAACCAAGGGAGCAACCATGGCAGAACAGACCAGCAAGGCCGATCGCGTTAAACTCAACCGCGAGCTCGCGCAGATGCTCAAGGGCGGCGTCATCATGGACGTCACCACGCCCGAGCAGGCACGCATCGCCGAAGAGGCGGGTGCTTGCGCCGTCATGGCGCTTGAGCGCATCCCGGCCGACATCCGTGCCGCGGGTGGCGTCTCGCGCATGAGCGATCCCAAGATGATTAAGGGCATCCAGGAAGCCGTCTCCATCCCCGTTATGGCCAAGTGCCGCATCGGCCACATTGTCGAGGCGCAGATCCTGCAGGCCATCGAAATCGATTACATCGATGAGTCCGAGGTCCTCTCCCCTGCCGACGATGTCTACCACATCGACAAGACCCAGTTTGACGTGCCGTTTGTCTGCGGTGCCCGCGACCTGGGCGAGGCGTTACGCCGTGTTGCCGAGGGCGCCACGATGATTCGCACCAAGGGCGAGCCGGGCACGGGCGACGTCGTCCAGGCTGTGCGCCACATGCGCAAAATCCAAAAGCAGATCCGCGACGTTGTCGCTCTGCGCGACGACGAGCTCTTTGAGGCAGCCAAGCAACTGCAGGTTCCGGTTGAGCTGGTCCGCGAGGTCCATGCCACAGGCAAGCTTCCCGTCGTGAACTTTGCCGCCGGCGGCATAGCGACCCCCGCCGACGCCGCGCTGATGATGCAGCTGGGTGCTGAGGGCGTCTTTGTCGGCTCGGGTATCTTTAAGAGCGGCGACCCCGCCAAGCGCGCCGCCGCCATCGTTAAGGCCGTGGCCAACTTCACCGACGCCAAACTCATCGCTGAGCTTTCGGAGGACCTGGGCGAGGCTATGGTGGGCATCAACGCCGACGAGATCGAGATCATCATGGAGGAGCGCGGACGCTAGTCCAGCAGAAAGGATCGCACATGAGCGATTACGCAGACCAGACGGTCGCCGTGCTGGCGGTCCAAGGTGCTTTTACCGAGCACGAGGCGAGGCTGTCCGAGCTGGGCGCACGTTATATTGAGCTGAGGCAGGCGGCTGATTTGAAGCAGAGCTTTGACCGCCTGGTCCTCCCCGGCGGCGAGTCCACCGTTCAAGGGAAGCTGCTTGATGAGCTGGGCATGCTCGAGCAGCTTCGTGCCCGCATCGCCAAAGGCATGCCCGTCCTGGGCACCTGCGCCGGCCTGATTCTGCTGGCTCACGACCTTGCCGCCCATGACGATAAGGGCACGCCGCGTTTGGCAACCATGGATGTACTTGTCGAGCGCAATGCCTACGGCAGGCAGCTCGGCAGCTTTCGCACCAAGGGACAGGTAGACGGCATCGACGGTGAAGTGCCGCTGACGTTTATCCGCGCGCCCCGCATCGTCGAGGTCCACGGCGACGCCAAGGCCTTGGCAGAGGTCGATGGCCGCATCGTCGCCGCCCGCGAGGGCAACCAGCTCGGCGTAACCTTCCACCCCGAACTCGATAAAGACACCCGCCTCCACGAACTGTTCCTACAAATGTAGGCGGAATAGAAACGAGCGTGGATTTTCGCACACACAACAAATGAGAGTGGATAATCTCCCACTTTGAGCTCGAACACAGGCCCAAACCGGGAGATTATCCACTCTCATGCTATGTAGTCGTTTAAGAACGTCCCCAATGACTACTTTTTGGCAGGCTTGGATTAAGGCAACGCCGATGTCTTGGTACCGACAGCGAAAACCCGCCAGAGCGAGCAAGGTGCCTTGAAACAAGGCGGCATTGACCTTCTGGTCATGCCGCCGAAGTTGAAAGGCAGATTGCCGCTCTGGCGGGTTTGCAGCGTCAAGTGGTTACGGCGTTTGGTAAAACGCCGTAACTAATTAGAAACGGTTGCCGCGGAAGCCGCCACCGTTGCGGCCGCCACGGTCGCCACCGCGACCGCCGCGGTCGTTGCCACGGTTGCCGCCGAAGCCACCACGGTTGCCACCGCGATCGCCATAGCCACCACGGTTGCCACCAAAGCCGCCGCGACCGCCACGGTCGCCGCCACGGTCGCCAAAGCCGCCGCGACCGCCACGGTCGCCGCCACGCCCACCGCGCTCGTCACGGCCGCCGCGAGGACCGCGGTCCTCGTCCAGGCCCATGGCGACGAGCGGAGCGATAACCTTATCGAGAGCGGCCATCAGCTCGGTGGCCTCCTCGTAAGAAAGCTCGGGCAGGAGCTTCTCCTTCTTGTTGGCAAGCTCGGTCAGGCCCTCAGCGGCATCCTCGGCAGCGAAGACAACGATCTTGCGCATATCGCCCTCGGCGTCGTCGATGCGGCCGACCAGATCGGCAGCCTCGGCCTCGGCCATCAGGCCATCGAGCTCACGAAGGCGCATGCCCAGCAGGTCGGACATTTCCTTCTGCTCCATCTTGGGCTTGAGGTCAAGAAGCTTGATGGCGCGCTCGATGTTCGCCATGCGCTCGGCCTTGGCCTCCTCCTCCTTGGAAATAGCAAAGCGACGGCTGCGCAGCAGGCGGGCGGCCTTCTGCATCTTGTCCATCAGCTCTTCGTCATCGTAATCAGCGGCGGCCTCGACAACCTCGGCCTCCTCGGCGGAAACCTCGTCAGCAGCCTCAACCTCAGCAGCTTCGGTCTCCACGGTCTCGACTGCCTCGACCTCGGCAGCCATGGTCTCGTTCTCGGTCTCGTTCATGATCTCTTCGTTCTCGGACATGAGACTCCTTCTTGGCCCTCTCGGGCATCATCGCCCCATTCGCGGGGCCCGTCGCGCACTCTTTGCGCTTTAAACAATCATGCCTCTCGGCAAAACGTCCATTAGTTTATGGTGTCGCCCGCCAATCTAGCTGCAGAATCTATGTGCACACATTAATGCGACATGTGCGACTCGCGGCGGGCGTACACCAGCGACACCGCGAACCCAACCACGGCAATCACGGCCGCCACGCGCACGGCAGCCGCAAATCCGATCGCCTGGGCAACGTCCGCCGCAACGCCAGTGGCGCCGGCAACCGCCGCAGAACTCGAAAGCAGACCGATAAACAGCGATGGACCCAGCGACGCGGCAATCATGTTCCACGTGTTGAGCAATGCCGTTCCGTGAGGATGCTCAGCGGCAGGCAGCGTCTCCAAGCCGGCCGTCTGCGAGGGGCTCAGCACTAAACCGACGCCAGCATACACCACAATGGTCAGTGCCACGACGACGCCGATGTTCATGCTTGCCGCCGTCATCGAAATGGCAGTCTGCCCCACGGCAATCAGGGCAAAGCCGACCGGCAGCAGCGGCCATGCGCCACGGGCGTCCATCACGCGTCCGCCCACAATCGAGGTCACGGCGTTGCAGGCAATCGCCGGCAAAATGAGCAGGCCCGCAACAAGAGCAGTCATGCCGTATGCGCCCTCAAAATAGAGCGGCAGCAAAACGCTCATCGAGAACGTCGTCATCATCGACACCACCACAAGCAGGCACGCAGGCCAAAAACGAACGCTCGCCATGGGGCGCACGTTGAGCACCGGATGTTCGAGCTTGAGCTGGCGGACCGCAAACAGGCCAAGCAGCACCACAGCGGCGAAAAGCGTCACGATACCGGTCATCACATTGGTCGAGAACTCGCCTACGGAATATACAAACGCCGTGATTCCGGCCGCTAGCAAAGCAACCGACAGAATATCAAGCGTAGTGTTCGAGCGCTCTCCAACATTCCGAACGAGCTTTGCTGCCGCCGCGGCGACCACGACACCGCCCACCAGCGGCACTACGAACACCGCCCTCCAGCCAAACAACGTGCACATAAGACCGCTGATCACGGGACCAAATGCCGGCCCTAGCGTAATGCAGGCACCGCCCAGGCTCAGATACAGACCGAGCTTCTCGCGCGGGGCGCAAGACAGCACCACGTTCATCATGAGCGGGAACAAGATGCCCGATCCCGCAGCCTGCAAAATACGACTTGGCAGCAAGACAGTAAACGTTGGGGCGACCAGGCACAGGACTTCTCCGGCGACCAGGCATCCACATGCGAAAAACAGCAGCTTGCGCGTCGAGAAGCGACCGGAAAGAAAGGCCATGATGGCCGTAAAGATCGACGTCACGATCATGTAGCCCGAAACAAGCCACTGCGCCGTGATGGCACTCACCGAAAAGGCCGCCATGATGTCGTGCAACGCCACGTTAATGATGTTCTCGTTAAACGCGGCAACAAAGGCCGCGATATACATTACGGCGAGAAACGCCGAAGTGGCCGATGGCGCTACTTGAACTTGTTGCTGAGATTTGCTCCCCATGCATTTCCTTCCTCTTGGAACGACAGTCGTATCGCCCCAGAGGAACAGTCCAGGGCGAGGATGAGCCCTAGACTTACGCCAGACGCCGCACGCGACGAGTCTGGCAACATGGTCCAACGTCGAAAGATTGTAACGCGAACGCGCAGCTTTCCTTCCGCGCTATTATTAAAAGTCCACGAAAGCATGAGACATGAGGAGCCCGCCATGATTAAGCCCATCATGAAATCCGAGTTCTTTTTGCGCCTGCCTTCCGAAGACGCGGGCCCCGATGACGCCGTGACCGGGCAGGACCTCCTGGATACGCTCCATGAGCATGAGCACGAGTGCGTGGGCCTTGCCGCCAACATGATTGGCGTGCGCAAACGCATCATCTGCGTAAAGGACGGCAACAGGGCGCTGCTGATGTACAACCCTCAAATTCTTGAGCAGGTCAATTCCTATCAGACGAGCGAAGGATGTCTCTCGCTTTCCGGCGAGCGCCCCTGTACTCGCTATCGCCGCATTAAGGTTGAGTATTTGGACGAGAATTTCGTCCACCGCATCAAAAACTTCTCGGGCTACACCGCCGAGATCATCCAACACGAAATCGACCACTGCAACGGGATTGTTATTTAGACAGCCAGGGTAACGATGCAGGTTGAGCACACGACAGCGAGCGAGCCGCATTTGCGCCAAGGTGACGTGAAATGAGAGGGCGCTGACCTTCTGGTCGCGCCCTCGAAATTGAACGTCAGATTGGCGTGAATGCGGCTCGCGCAGCGTCAAGTGGTCCGCCGTTCGGTAGAACGGCGGAACTAATTAGCTCTGGCGGTAATGATCGAAGAAGTCGGCGAGGTCTTCGAGCGACTCTTTGAGCACTTCCATGCGCGGCAGGTACACGATGCGGAAGTGGTCGGGCTCACCCCAGTTAAAGCCGCCGCCGCGCGTGATCAGGATCTTCTTCTCGTGCAGCAGGTCAAGGGCGAACTGCTCGTCGTCAGTGATGTTGAACTTCTTCACATCCATCTTGGGGAAGATATAGAACGCCGCACGCGGCTTGACCACCGAGATGCCGTCGATCTTGTTGAGTGCCTCATACACGAAGTTGCGCTGCTCGTAGACACGACCGCCGGGGCGGATGTAGTTGTTAACAGACTGATGGCCGCCGAGCGCCGTCTGGACGATTGACTGAGCCGGCACGTTGGAGCACAGGCGCATGTTCGAGAGCATGTTGATGCCCATAATAAAGTCGCTCATGCAGCGCTGGTTACCCGAAAGCACCATCCAGCCAATACGATAGCCCGCGATCATGTGCGACTTGGAAAGGCCGCTAAAGGTGACGCAGGGCAGGTCGGGAGCGAGCGAGGCAATCGAGACGTGCTCGTAGCCGTCCATGCACAGGCGGTCGTAGATCTCATCGGCAAAAATCATGAGCTGGTGCCTGCGCGCGATCTCAACGATGCCCTCGAGTACCTCGCGCGGATAGACCGAACCCGTGGGGTTGTTGGGGTTGATGATGACGAGGGCCTTGGTCGCGCTCGTGATCTTGGACTCCATATCCTCCAGGTCGGGATACCAATCCGCTTGCTCATCACACAGATAGTGAACGGGATGACCGCCGGCAAGGGTTGCGCACGCCGTCCAGAGCGGATAGTCGGGGCTGGGGATCAGAATCTCGTCGCCATTGTCGAGCAGCGCGTTCATCGAAAGCTGAATGAGTTCGGACACGCCGTTGCCCGTGTAGATGTGCTCCATCTGAACATTGGGCAGGCCCTTGATCTGCGAGTACTGCATGATTGCCTTGCGCGCGGAGAACAGGCCACGCGAGTTGGAATAGCCTTCGCAGTCGGGCAGCTGCTGGCGCATGTCCTTGATGACCTCATCGGGCGTGCGGAAACCAAAGGGCGCCGGATTACCGATGTTGAGCTTGAGAATACGCTCGCCCTCGTCCTCCATACGGGCGGCCTCGTCGACGACGGGGCCGCGCACGTCATACAGGACGTTATCGAGCTTGGTGGATTTAGAAAAAGTACGCATGGTGGTGCTCCTTGGAATTTGAGCTGAGGGATGGGGTTCGGGCTTGGGCACGTTGCGAGGCGATGATTCCTCGCCTTGATCGGCGTCACCGGCGAGCAGCCAGGAAACATCGACCTCCAAAATACGAGCGAGCAGCTCTGCCACATCGCGCCGCGGGATCGTCTTGCCGCTCACATATTGGCTCATCTGACTCTTGCCGAGTTTTTTTCCGAGCATCTCCGATGCGCGGATTACGTCCGACTGGCGAACGTCGCGATCGGACATGGTCTGTCGCAGGCGATCGCTAAACGTCTCTTGGGCCATTAGAACCTCCTTGCTGGCAAAGTTCAATTTATAGAACACGAATTGAACCTAAGTTCAATTTAGGCAGCAGTATAGCGCCGTACCTTATTCGGAAGTTCAATTTCACAAGAAAACGTACCGAACTCCGAGATTTGCCCAAGGCGGACAATGACGCGCACGCGTTTAGAGATATTCAAGGAATCGAGCGGCGGCAAGCGAAACGTCAGCCGTGCGATATATCGCGTTGATCTGCCGATGGGGATGTCCCTCGAGCGGACGCACGGCGACATCGAACTGACAGCGGCGCAAGATGAGCGCCGGAAGAATACTCACGCCCAGACCGTCCTCGACCATGGCCATAATCGCATAATCATCCCAGGTCGATAGCTTAGAACGCACCGCCAGACCCGCGCGGCGAAACAGCGGCGTAATCTCGTCGTCGCTACCGCGTTCCAGCAGAATAAACTGCTCGTTGGCCAAATCGGCAAGGCAAACGACCTCCGCGGTGGCAAGCGAGGAGTCCGCTGGCACCACGGCCATCAGCTCGTCTTGCACCAACGGCCGCGACGCCATACCGGCGCCGCGTGGCTCGCGCGGAATAAAGCCCAGGTCGCAGCGGCCTTCCGCCACCCATTGCTCAATCTCGGAGTAATCACCCATCAGCAGCTCGTAATCGACTTCCGGGTGATCAGCGCGAAACCGCGCGATCACCGGCGGCAGTACATGGGTCGCCACACTCGAGAATGTACCGATACAGATCTTGCCACGCATGAGCCCCCGCATCTCGTCCACGCGTCGCTGCAGGCGGCCAAACTCTTCGCATAACGCCTCGACTGCCGGCATGACCTGCCGCCCGTCGGCAGAAAGCACCACGCCCTCGCGGCTGCGATCAAGCACCTTAAAACCCCAGTCTGCCTCAAGGTCGCCCACCATGCGGCTCACGCCCGACTGCGAATAGCTCAGCCGCTCTGCAGCATGCGTAAAGCTGCCGGCACGCACCGTCTCGAGCAGCACTTGCATCTTTTGAATATTCGTTTCCACGGCATCCCTCCACCTTTACATGAGTTTTTGTCATGTTATCCATGCATTATATTCGCTTTTCTTCTAAAGCCACCTCACCCATAGTGAACATGCTCGGATATAGAGGAGATGTCAGCACATGAACAACGGACTGTTTACGTACTTAGCAGCATTGCTATTGTTTGGCTCCAACGACATCATCGCCGCTGCCATCGCGCTGCCGAGCTCCGATATCGTACTGTTGCGCACGTTTTTGGGCGCTCTCACCCTTGCCGCCACCCTCTTCATAACCAAGCGCCATAACCTGCAGGCTCCGTCTCGCCCCCGCGAGGCCGCAGCGCTCATCGTCTCGGGCGCCGCGCTGGGCGCCAGCTGGATTTTCCTGTTCCGCGCCTATCAGACGATCGGCGTTGGCATCTCCTCGCTGTTGTATTACTGCGGCCCCATCATCGTTATGGCCCTCTCCCCGCTCATTTTTGGCGAAAAGCTGACCGGCGGCAAAATCGCCGGGTTTATCGCCGTTGCCTGTGGCGCCTTTCTCATTGCGGCGCAAGGTCTAGGCGGCAATATGCCCATTGCGGGTATCGCTTGCGGCATCGCCTCGGCCTTCTGCTACGCCTTGATGGTCATCGCTAGCAAGGGTGCGCCACACATCGAAGGCCTCGAGAACTCCACGCTCCAGGTGAGCGCCGCCTTTGTAACCGCGTTGATCCTTACGCTCTTCACGCAAGGTGCCCCCTCGTTCCTCTCCCCCAGCATTGCCGCCGGCATCGATTGGGGCGCCGTCGCCATGCTCGGCGTCGTCAACACCGGCATCGGTTGCCTGCTCTACTTTAGTGCCGTCGCCAAGCTGCCCGTCCAGACCGTCGCGGTCGTCGGCTACCTCGAGCCGCTTTCGGCCGTCGTGTTCTCCGTTGCCCTTTTGGGAGAGACCATGACGCCCATCCGCCTCATGGGCGCCGCGTTGATCATCGGCGGCGCGATCTTTTGCGAAGTCGCCGGCAAACGCGCAGACACCAAAGCAAGCATCGCCCAAGTAGCACGCGCCTAAAAGCCCCTCTTCAGTTTCAAAGCAGGGGCGCGTCCGTGGTTATCACATTGCAGCAAGACCATACAGCCGGTGCGCCCCTGTTTTGAAATGCTACCTGCGTACATGAATAATCCCCAGATGGGGATTATTGTCTAAAACACCCCGATGTGCCAAACTGCTCTTATATGTATAAAGATGGCATAAAGGTTATCTGCCCTAGACAGATAACCGGATGTCTAAGGGAGTCCACGTGGCACACAACAAACTGGAGGCAAACCTCCAAGACCAGCACGGACAGAGCGGGCATGGAGCCATTCCCCTTTCTGCTGGTATGTTGCTCGTAACGCTCGGCGTCGTCTATGGCGACATCGGCACGAGCCCTATGTACACCATGAAATCAATCGTCGCCAACAACGGCGGCATCGGTACCGTCAGCGAGGACATGATCCTGGGCGCGCTTTCGCTCGTCATCTGGACCATGACGCTCGTAACCACGGTCAAGTACGTGCTAATCGCCATGAGGGCCGACAACCACAACGAGGGCGGTATCTTCGCCCTGTTCAGTCTCGTGCGCAAAGTGGCGCCGTGGCTGATCCTTCCCGCCATGATCGGCGGTGCGGCGCTGCTTGCCGACGGCATCCTCACCCCCGCCGTCACGGTCACCACAGCCATCGAGGGTCTGCGCACCATCGAGTGGGGCCACGCGCTATTGGGCGACGGCCAGACCAACGTCATCATTATTACCATCATCATTATCTGCGGCCTATTTGCCATGCAGCGCGCCGGCACCTCGTCAATCGGCAAGCTCTTCGGCCCGCTCATGACGCTATGGTTCCTGTTCCTGGCGGGCGCCGGCCTGTTCAACATGCTCGGCAACCTGTCCATCTTGCGCGCACTCAACCCCATCCGCGGCATCATGTTCCTGTTCTCGCCCATCAACCACTCGGGCATCATGGTGCTCGGCTTCGTCTTCCTGTCGACGACCGGCGCCGAGGCGCTCTATTCGGACATGGGTCACGTGGGCAAGGCTAACATTTACGCATCCTGGCCGTTCGTAAAGGCGGCCCTCATCCTTAACTATCTGGGTCAGGGCGCTTGGCTGCTCGCCAACAACTCCAATCCCCAGATGCTCGCGATGGACATCGTCAACCCGTTCTACATGATGCTTCCCGAGCCCCTGCGCCCCTTTGCCATCGTGCTATCGGCCGTAGCGGCCATCATCGCCTCGCAGGCGCTTATCACCGGCTCGTTCTCGCTGGTATCCGAGGCCACGCGTCTCAACCTTATGCCGCATCTGCGCATCCACTACCCCAGCGACACCAAGGGTCAACTCTATATTCCGCTCGTCAACAACATCATGTGGGTCGGCTGTATCTTCATCGTGCTGCTGTTCCAAAACTCCGAGCGCATGGAGAGCGCCTACGGCCTCGCCATCACCGTGACTATGCTCATGACCACGACGCTTTTGACGAGCTATATCGCCGGCATCCTCAAGCACAAGCTGGGCGCCTGCGTCTTTGCCCTGCTTTTTGGCGCCATCGAGCTCTGCTTCTTTGCCTCGTGCCTCACCATGTTCTTTGACGGCGGCTATGTGATGATCTTCCTGGCCTCGCTGCTGTTTGGCCTTATGTACGTGTGGCGCCGCGGCACCGCCATCGAGCGCACGCAGACGATCCTGCTGCCCGTCTCCAAGTACATCGATCAGCTCAACCGCCTGCGCAACGACGAGACCTACCCCGTGCTCGCCGACAATCTGGTGTTCCTCACCAACAGCCCCGACCCGCTCACGCTCGACCGCGACGTGCTCTATTCCATCCTGGACAAGCACCCCAAGCGCGCCAAGGCATATTGGTTCATCAACGTGCACGTTACCGACGAGCCCTATACGCACGAGTATTCCGTCGAGACCTTTGGCACGGACTTTTTGTTCCGCGTGCGCCTGGACCTGGGCTTTAAGGTCAACCAGCGCATCAACGCCTATCTGCGTCAGATCGTTGGCGACTTGATGACATCGGGTGAGCTGCCACCGCAGCATCACACCTACTCCATCTACGAGACACGCGGCAACGTGGGCGACTTCCGTTTTTGCATGCTGCGCAAGATGCTTGCCCCCGAAACGGACATCAACCGCAACGACCACCGCGTGATGGCCATCAAGTACGCCGTCCGCCGCGCCTGCGGAAGCCCGGCACGCTGGTACGGTCTTGAGAACTCGGCGATCATCATCGAGTACGTGCCTCTCTTTGCCCGCATGCGTCCGGCGGTCAAACTCGTACGCACCCATGTGCCGCTCGAGGTCCAGATCGAAGAAGCCGAGGAAATGGAAGTCGATATCTTCTCGGACGACCTGGTCAACGGCAACGAGGCCGGTAGGGACATGAACGTCGATCCCACCGAGCTGCTCGAGAGCGTCGCCGATACGCCCGAACAGCAACAGCTCGACGGCCTCGAGAGTGCCCAGCTCAACGACGTCAACTTCTAGCGACGTCACACATCGATGACAGTGGCCCTGCACCTCACGGGAGATGCAGGGCCATTTTGCATTGCAGTAAAGCTATGGGCTACGAACGACGCGGCTCGGGAACCACGAGCCTATCGGGGCTCGCGCCCTCGGCATCCATCAGGCTCACGTAGCGAATCGACGGATCCCC
This sequence comes from Collinsella sp. TM05-37, assembly GCF_003436455.1. Lineage (NCBI taxonomy): Bacteria > Bacillati > Actinomycetota > Coriobacteriia > Coriobacteriales > Coriobacteriaceae > Collinsella > Collinsella sp. TM05-37. Next base: position 87,866 of record NZ_QSPN01000001.1, read on the forward strand.
ATACATCGCGTAGTAATAATTGCCCGTGCGCGCGCTAAAGCATCCGGTGTAGATAGTCTTCTCGAACTTGCCATCGCCCATCCTGGACGCTCCCTCGATCATCACCACGCCCTCGAGCGAGCGGAACATGCGAACGACGTTTTCGGTCTCGCTCTCCTTTTGCGGGTAATTGGCATTGAGGTACGCCGCCTTTACAAAACGGCTCGGCGAATAGCAATCGCCCGGAATGCCGCGCATGCCGGCACCGGCTCCATAGGGCTTAAGCTCGGCGCCACGCCATGTCGCCGTCTGCGGAAAATCGCTTGTGGCGGTGATATAGGTGCGCAGGTTTTCCATGTGCCACGGGAAGGTCGGCTGGTTGGCAAGGGTGTCGACCGGATCGTCGTATACATGCAGGCCGTCAGCCATCATCTCGACCACGATGCTGCGCTGGCTGTCGCCGATAATCCAATGGAGCAGCGACACGCCCAGCCCCTCTCCGGCAGATTTGGCGACAATCACCGTGTCGCGCAGCGCGGCCTCGACCTCATCGACCGTCGAGAACGTCGCTGCCACCCACAGGGGAAACTCATAGGCCGCGATATTGGTCTTTCCATCAACCGGGCCCTCGGCATACTCGGCATAGCCGGGAAAGTTGAGCCCCGCCACAGCCAGACCCGCATCGTTACCACAGTCGAAAAACATGGGATAGTTCTTGTAATCGATGCACATGCCGATTACCGCGTGTGCCGCCGACGCATCGTCGATAAACGAATACGGGATGTGAAACCCGCGCGGCATCACGCGAACCTGTTGGCCGTAGTCAAAGCTCCAGTCGAGGTTGCGGCCTAGATACATGTGGCCAGAATTATCGGTAAATCGAATGCTCGTACACATAGCGCCTCCTAGCTTTACGTTCTTGTTAAGCTCATTGTCACCAAACAAAAAGGCGCTAAACACAAAAGCCCGGACATGACAACAATGTCACGCCCGGACCAAAAGAGACGAAGTGCGGTGCTTTGGTCCCCTTAGACCAACTTTCCAAGACAGTGGTCGATCATATGCTGGACCATCTGCGCCTCGAAGCCCACAAAGTCCTGCTTGCGCTCGCGCATCTTGCCATCGACGATCTGGTCAAAGGCAACCTTGCACTTGATATAGCGCGTGGACTTGGTGACCTCCTCGTGCGTCAGGCAGCTCTCCTCCATCTTGCTGGCGCCCAGGCCAAACACCAGACGGGGGTTGTAGAGCACGTGGGGCTCGCCGGCGTCGTCCAGGTAGACGCAGACCTTCTTGGTAACGCCGATCTGGTTGGCGGCCAAGCAGCCGGCATCATCGAGCGACTTGATGGTATCGATCAGGTCCTGAGCAACCGACTCGTCCTCGACGGTCGCAACCTCGCAACGCTGGGACAGGATAGCCTCGTCGTGGCAAAGCTCTTTAATCATACGTTCCTCCATAGGGGTCGTTGTAACCGCTTAAGTATACGGTACCCACACATTTTCATGCGATAGATACCGTCCGTCTGTTACAAAGCGCCGAACATTAACATGCGAGGAACAGCAAGGTTGTAAAGGCGATATAGTAAATGAGTTCGTGTCAATCGGCCTAAACTCGGGGCCGAACAAGGAAAGGGTATGCATGGACGAACTTTTTCACGTCAGTGAGCGCAAGTCCACAATCGGGACCGAACTTCGCGCTGGACTGACAACATTCCTGGCGATGGCCTACATCATCGCCGTCAACCCCGCAGTGCTCTCGGGCGCTGGCATTGATGCGGGAGCGCTCGCCTGCGCCACCTGCCTGGGCGCCGGCATCATGACCATCTGCATGGGCATCTTCGCCAACCGCCCGCTCGCCTGCGCGTCGGGTCTGGGCATCAACGCCATGATCGCGGGCATCGCCACCACCATGTGCGGCGGCGACTGGCACGTGGCCATGAGCGTTATCTTCCTCGAGGGTATCGTCATCTTGCTGCTCGTCCTGTGCGGCCTGCGCGAGGCCATCATGGACGCCATCCCCGTGGTCCTGCGCCACGCCATCTCGGTGGGTCTGGGCCTGTTTATCGCCATGATCGGCCTGTGCGACGCCGGCATCATCACCGCTGGCGCCGGTACGCTCGTCGGCCTGGGCGACATCGCCTCCCCCACCTTTATCGTCGGCATCATCTCCATCGTCGTGACGGTTGCCCTGGCTTCCCGCAACGTGCCGGGCTCGCTGCTCATCGGCATCATCGTCGCCGTTATCGCCGGAATCCCGCTGGGCGTCACCCATGCGCCCGAGGGCCTCATCGCACCGCTCGACTTCTCGACCTTCGGCGCCCCGTTTGCCAGCACTGCCGATGGCAACATTGCCATCGTGAAGGTCCTGACCGACCCGATGCTGCTCGTCGTGGCCTTCTCGCTGCTCATGAGTGACTTCTTCGACACCATGGGCACCGCGATGGCCGTCGCCAAGCAGGGCGAGTTCCTGACCGAGGACGGCAATGTCGAGGACATCCGTCCCATCCTGGTCGTCGACTCCGTGGCCGCTGCTGCCGGTGGCTTTATGGGCGTCTCCTCCATCACCACTTTCGTCGAGTCCACGTCCGGCGCTGCCGACGGTGGCCGCACGGGTCTCACCTCCGTCACCACCGGCGTGCTGTTCATCCTCGCCGCGTTCTTCTCCCCCATCGTCACCATCGTTTCCAGCGCCGCCACCTGCGGTGCTCTGGTCTACGTCGGCTACCTCATGATGAGCGAGGCCTCCGAGATCGACTGGTCCGACGTGTCGCAAGGTTTCCCGGCGTTCATGATTGTCGCCGGCGTGCCCTTCACTTACTCCATCTCTGCCGGCATTGGCCTGGGCTTTATCGCCTACGTGATCGTCGCGCTCTTTAAGGGCGAGGCCTCCAAGATCAAGCCGCTCATGTGGATCGCAGCACTTGCCTTCCTCGTCTACTTCTTTGTAGCGTAGGCGCAAGATTCGCAATACCAAACAGCAAAGCGCGGAGTCGCATCGAGCGGCTCCGCGCTTTGCTTTTAAAGCCAGGCGCCACACGGACGCGCGATGTATTGCTTCCCAAGTTTTGGACATTTTGCCCTCCAAACGGCACTACCGCCGGCTACATCCTGCAGATATGCTGGGCGTAATCGCATAGGCCCTATGAGGATGGGAGTAACCATGGCCGCCTTGTTCACGACCCCCAAGCGCAATGACAAAACCTCTGGAGCCCATTTTGTCGAGCCCGACGTTCGCCGTCGCATAGGACTCGCGCACAGCAGCTGGCGCCGCGTGACGCGCCGCATCGTCGTGGGTGCCGTGTGCGCGCTCACGGTGAGCTCGCTGCTCATGCCGAGCGTCTCGCTCGCGGCGGAGTGGGTGGACGTCGATGGCGTCCGCCACGAAGCGGCCGCGGGGCCCGCGGGAGACGCCGCCGGCACCTGGTCATGGGACGGCGCCGATGATATGAAGCTCAACGGCTACAACGGCGGTGCGATCGAGGCAGCGGGCAAGCTCAACGTGAGCTACGAGGGCAACAACACCGTCACTAACGACGACGGCCGCGGCATCAAGGTTAAGGATGGCGCGAACGAGAACGCCGAGCTTAATATTCAGGGCGACGCGTCCAGCACGCTCAACGTGGCATCTTCTCGTGACGCCATCACTTCCGTCGACAACATCAACATCGACGGCGCTGGCACTGTCAACGCCACGAGCACCGAGCACGATGCCATCGATGCCGGGGGCGATGTCACCATCAAGGGCTCGGGAAACGTTAACGCCACGGGCGATTCGGATGGCATCAGGGCCGACGGCAACATCACGATCGACAACAGCGGAACCGTCACCGCCAAGGCCACCGAGAATCAGGGTATCGATGCTAACGAGAACCTCATCATAAAGGGCGGCGGCAAGGTAGAGGCAAGCTCTATCAAAGACAATGCGATTTGGGCCGACGGCAACATCGAGATCTCGGATGGCAGCCAGGTCAAGGCAAGTTCCGAGGAAGACGCCGCCATCGACGGTAAAAACAGCCTCACGGTCACGAACGCTTCCCTCAACGCAAGTGGCGTTGGGTATGGCATCTATGTCTACAAGGGCATTACGCTCGATGGCGCGACCGTGACGATCCGCGCAAGCTCAGATGGCGGGGAAGTCAGCGCACTCTTCACCGATGAGGACGACATCGTCATCAAGAACGGCTCGACTGTGGATGCGCTCGCAGAAGGCAGGTTCTCGGTTGCAATCTCCACCAGTAATTTCTACTCCGGCGAAGCGGGTGGCCATATCTACATCAGCGACTCCGTTGTCAAGGCCATAGCCCGCTATGCCGAGACCGGCGGCGACGGCCCCGGCCACTACAGTGCAGGCCAGGATGGCGAAACTAACCCTCAGCCCCGAGGCATGAACATCGGCATCTTTGCTCAGACCAAGGAGGGCATCACGCCCGCAACCATTTCGATTCTCCGCAGCAAGGTCACGGCCGAGGGAGACACGGCGGCAATCTTCGCCCTTGCCATGAGCGCGGATGGTAAGGCGATCGGCACCATCGAAATCGAAGGAGCCACCATCCAGACGCCTGAAGGCGGCAAGGTCATTGACTATCGCAACAAGGAAGAACTCAGCGACGGCATCGTCTACGAGGCGGGTCAAACCATCGGCACGGGCGACGCTGTGATCGACTCCCCCTATAACGAAGCTGTCGCCAAGAGCACGGTCATCGCGCCTCCCGAAGAGACCAAACCCGGGGAAAAGCCCGGCGAGACCAAGCCGGGTTCCAAGTCTAAGAGCGCGAAGACAACCAAGACCGTTGCAGTTGCAGCCACGGGAGCCAAGATCGCCGGCAAACTCGCAGCGACCGGCGACGCCTCGAGCGCAGCCATCGTGGCAGCCGCCCTTGCGGGAACAGCCGCCATCGCCGCGGGCGCCGTGGTGAGCCGCAAGCGCTCATAGACGCCCTTCATACACGAACCGACACTTTTAAAGCCGCCTAGTCCGCGCACCGTTTAGCAACGCCACCGCCGAGCTCCCCTCCGGCGGTGGCGTTTCCTGTTTGCACTCGTATGGTGCACACGCGAGCGGAGTCGCAACAGGCGGCTCCGCGCTTTGTGATTAATGCCCGACAACGCGTAGGTGCGCAGCTTATTCCTCTTCCGGATTTTGGACATTTTGCCCTCCAAACGGCACTACCGCCGGCAACATCCAGCAGATACGCTGAACCTAGCCGTATAGGCCCTATGAGAACGGGAGCAACCATGGCAGCCTTGTTCACGACCCCCAAACGCAATGACACTACCGCCGGAACCCATGTTGCCGAACCCGACGTTCGCCGTCGCATAGGACTCGCGCACGGCAGCTGGCGCCGCGTGACGCGCCGCATCGTCGTAGGCGCCGTGTGCGCGCTCACGGCGAGCTCGCTGCTCATGCCGAGCGTCTCGCTCGCGGCGGAATGGGTCAAGGTCGGCGAAACCAAATACAACGCCGGCACTGCGGCGGGCGACGAGACCGGCACCTGGTCGTGGGACGGCGCCGACGACTTGAAGCTCAACAACTATAACGGCGGCGAGATCCAGGCCGCAGGCAAGCTCAACGTGAATTACTCGGGAAACAACATCGTCACTGCCGACTGGATCGAAGGCATCAAGGCTTCTCATGGCAAGAATGAGAACGCCGAGCTCAATATCCAAGGCGACGCGGGCAGCACGCTCAGCGTGACATCTACTGAGGACGCTATCCTCTCCACGGGTAATATCAACATCGACGGAGCCGGATCCGTCAACGCCACGAGCGCTGGATTTGATGCCATCGACGCCGAGGGCGATCTCGCTATCAAAGGTTCGGGCAACGTCAACGCCACGGGCGTATCGGATGGCATCAGGGCAAACGGCAATATCACGATTGACGACAGCGGGGCCGTCACCGCCAGGGCTACCAAGGATAAGGGTATCGGAACCGACAAGAACCTCACCATCAAGGGTGGCGGCACAGTCGAGGCAAGCTCAGCCGATGGTGAGGCCATTTGGAGCGGCGGCAACATCAATATCTCGGACGGCAGCCAGGTCAAGGCGAGCTCCGAGAAAGACGCCGCCGTCGAGGCCAAGGGCAGCCTCGCAGCCACAAACGCCTCCCTCAACGCAAACGGTGTTGAATATGGCGTCTATGCCCACAAGGGCATCACACTCGATCATGCAAACGTGACAGTCCGCGCAAGTAAAGGCAGATACGGTGGCGCCATTGCCCTCTTCACCTACCAAGACGATATCGTCGTCAAGAACGGCTCCACCGTGGACGCGTTTGCGGAAGGCGAGGTTTCGGCTGCATTCTCCACCAGAAACGATCGACCCAACGAGGAGGGTGGCCACATCTACATCAGCGACTCCGTTGTCAAGGCCATAGCCCGCTATGTCGAGAACGGCGACGGCCCCATCCCCTACAGCGAAAACCAAGATGGTGAGACGAGCCCCGAGCCCCAAGGCGAGAACATCGGCATCATCGCCCAGACCAGCGAGGGCGTCACACCCGCAGTCATCTCGATCATCCGCAGCAAGGTAACGGCCGAAGGAGATACAGCGGCAATCTTTGCCCGTGCCATGAGCGCTGACGGCAAGACAATCGGCACCATCAAGATTGAGAACGCCGCCATCCAGACGCCCGAAGGCGGCAAGGTCATTGACTATCGCAAGCTCCGTGACGGCATCTACGAGGCAGGCCAAGCCATCGGCACGGGCGACGCTGTGATCGACTCCCCCTATAACGAAGCTGTCGCCAAGAGCATGGTCATCGCACCTCCCGAGGTAGCCAAGCCGGAAGACCCCAAGCCCGACGAGACCAAGCCCGCAGAAAGCAAGCCCGCGGAGTCCAAGCAGAACCCCAAGCCTGAGGGCTCAAAGCCGACCAAGGCCGTTGCGGCTTCAATCACGAAAGCCAAGACTACCGGCGTGCTCGCGGCAACCGGCGACACCTCGGGTGCGGCCATCGTGGCAACCGTCCTTGCGGGAACAGCCGCTATCGCCGCAGGCACCATGGCGAGCCGCAAGCGCTCTTAGACGCCTCTGCGCACATGGCAGCTCCCGCGAAGGCCCCGAGTCCCAGCACCGTTTAACAACGCCACCGCCGAGCTCCCCTCCGGCGGTGGCGTTTTCCATATGCGTCCGCAGGGTATGCACGAGATTGTCTTTGGTCTAGCCCAACCTGCATGAGCCGGCGTGCAACAATGGGGGCCGTCGATATCACAACGCCGAGAGAAGCCCGTCATGGAAGCGCATCAAAAGCAGATAACCGTTCATGCACAGCATGCCGAAAGCGCACCAGTCATCTATCTTCCCGTGGTCATGGGCGATGGCACGGAGGTTTATGAACGCTGCCGAGAGCTCAACTGCCCGCCCTTCACGCTTGTCGGCATTGGCAGCCTCAACTGGAATCGCGAGCTGAGCCCCTGGGGATGCGACGGAACCGTGCGCGATGCCGAGCCCTTTGGCGGTCAGGCATCCGGATTTCTCGATGAGCTGTTGAACTGGATAATCCCAGAGGCCGAGTCGTCGCTTCCTCAGCCGCCCACCTGGCGCGGCATTGCCGGCTACTCGCTCGCGGGCCTCTTCGCGCTCTGGTCCCTCTGGCAAACCGACGCCTTTAGCCGCGCCGCAAGCGCATCGGGGTCGTTGTGGTTTCCCGACTTTGTCGATCGCGCCAGCACGGCCCCTTTTGCCGGCAACCCACAGGCCGTCTATCTGTCACTCGGTAAAAGGAAACCAAGACGCCCAACCGCATGATGCGGCACGTACTCGACGATACGCGCGCGATGGAAGAGCTGTTTATCGAGCGTGACATTCCAACAATGCTGGAGCTCAACCCCGGCAATCACTTTGCCCAAACTGACCTGCGCATGGCGCGCGGCATCCACTGGATACTGACGCATTAAAAATGGCGCCCACGCGTACATACGCATGGACGCCATTTTTAATTTGGCTGAACGCAGCTACTATTCAGCAGTCTCCTCAAGCTCGGAAGTATCGAACTCAAAGCCATTACCTGGCAGGATGGCGTTGAGCACAATGCCCACCAGCGAGCCCACGGCAAGGCCCGAAAGCGAAATCGTCACGCCGCCCAGCTCCAGCACGATGGCACCGGCGGTACTGTAGGCAATGCCGAGCGAAAGCACGAGCACCAGAGCCGCCACCAGCACGTTGCGGTTGTTCTGGAAATCAACCTGGTTCTCGATAAGGTTGCGAACGCCCACGGCACTGATCATGCCGTAGAGCACAAGCGACACGCCACCGATAACGCATGCCGGCATAGCAGCGATCACAGCAGCGAACTTGGGGCAGAACGAAAGCACAATGGCACAGCAGGCGGCAATGCGAATCACGCGCGGGTCGAACACGCGCGTCAGGGCAAGCACACCGGTGTTCTCACCATATGTCGTATTGGCAGGGGCGCCAAAGAGCGATGCCAAGATAGTCGCCAGGCCATCGCCGAGCAGGGTACGGTGCAGACCGGGATCGGCAATGTAATTGCGTTCGCAGGTAGAGCCAATGGCGGAAATATCTCCAATGTGCTCAATCATGGTCGCAAAGGCCAGTGGCATGATGGTGATAATGGCCGTCGTGGCAAGACTGCTATCGAACTGCGGTCCAAAGAGCGCGAACACGGTGTTGTCCCACACGACAGGTAGACCGACCCACGGCGCGGCGGCAACCCCCGAAAAATCAACCTCGCCCAGCACCGCCGCAACGGCATAGCTCACCACAACGCCCAGCAGAATCGGCACGATCTTGACCATGCCGCGGCCCCAAATGTTGCAGATGATGATCACGGCAACGGCAATAGCAGCAACAAACCAGTTGGTCTGGCAGTTGGCGATAGCAGAGCTTGCCAAGATCAGGCCGATGGAAATGACGATGGGACCGGTCACCACCGGCGGGAAGAAGCGCATGATGCGCTTGGCGCCAAAGGCGCGGAACAGCGCTGCCAGCACCGGATAGAGCAGGCCGGCGCAGGCAACGCCCAGACAAGCGTAGGGCAAAAGCTCGGCCTCGCCGTTGGGCGCAATGGCGGCATAACCCGCGATAAAGGCAAACGACGAGCCCAGGAACGCGGGCACCTTACCGCGCGATAGAAAATGAAACAGCAGTGTGCCGATGCCGGCGAACAGAAGCGTCGTCGAAACGGAAAGGCCGGTGAGCACGGGCACGAGCACCGTGGCTCCGAACATCGCAAACATGTGTTGCAAACCCAACACGAACATGCGCGGGCGGCCGAGCGACGATGCATCGTAGATGGCATCGGTGACGGCGGGCGTCGAGGATTGGGACATGGAAGTCCTTTCGAATGGAAGGGCGATCAGGCATATCGGATAACCTGCCCGAACGATACGATCCGAACCATTGTACGCGATATGCAGTACCTCGCACGCGCCGCCACCTGCAAACGCTAGCGCTATTTCCAAACGTGCTCGGCAATACGCCTGACCAGCGCAATCTTTGCCCACTGCTCGTCCTCGGTCAGCTTATTGCCAATCTCGCAGCTGGCAAAGCCACACTGCGGAGACAGATACAGGTTCTCGAGCGGCACGTACTTTGCCGCCTCGCGGATGCGCTCGACGATAACATCCTCGTTCTCGAGCTCTGCCGCCTTGGTGGTCACCAAGCCCAGCACGACCTTCTTGCCGGGAGCAACGTACTTGAGCGGCTCAAAACCACCGGCGCGGGGCGTGTCGAACTCCAGATAGAACGCGTCAACGTCCTCATGCGCAAACAGGTACGGCGCGATGGGGTCGTAGCCGCCCTCAAAAGCGTAGGTGGAGTGGTAGTTGCCGCGGCATACATGCGTGTTGATAGCCAGATCGTCGGGCTTGCCCTCGATGGCGGCATTGTTGAGCGCCACGCCCAGCTCGCTTACCTTTTGCAGGTCGACCGGGCTCATGCCGGTTTTGGCAACAAAATCGGTATCGCAGTAGATGCCCCAGGTGCAGTCATCAAACTGGATGTTGCGGCAGCCCGCGGCATACAGGTCAGCAATCACGGTGCGGTATGCTGCGGCAATGGCATCGACGAGCTCTTCGTCGGTCTTGTAGACGGCGTGCAGACTCTCCTGCTGGCCATCGCAGCGGTCGAGTGTGACTTCGGAGAACGTCTGGATCGGCGCCGGAATGGTCTGGCGCGCGACCTGGCCCTCTCCCTCGAGCGACTTGATAAATTTGAAGTGCTCGACGAACGGATGATTCTCGCCGCTAATGGGACCGGTTACCACGGCGGTGTCGGCGGTAGTCTCCTCATCGTGGAACATGTAGCCCGTGCGCGAGGCGCGGCGCTCAATGCCGTTGAGGCCCCACATAAAATCGAGGTGCCAGTAGCTGCGGCGGAACTCGCCATCGGTAATCACCTGCAGGCCGGCAGCCTTCTGCTTGGCCACTAAGTCGCGGATGGCCTCGTCCTCGACGGCCTTAAGGCCGGAAGCGTCGAGTTTACCCGCGACATAGGCGGCACGGGCGTCCTTTACAGCCTGCGGACGAAGAAAACTGCCGACGATATCGGCACGAAACGGCGCGTTCGGTTGAATCGAAGTGCTCATAGATATCTCCCTTTGCATTGGTTGCTTTACTGGGACAGAGTATGAGCGCTCATATGGACATCGTAAAATATATGTTTATAACAGTTTGATATAGACGCTTCCTATATCAGTTTGGACTGCCATAAAGAGATTTGACCCGCGCAGAACGCAGCAGTCTAGATGTGCTGACGAATCGCTTCGATATAGGCCTGCCCGTAGCGCGTAAGTGTCGTGTTCTTGCGCGTGATGATGCCAATCTCCATGTACTCGTCTACATCGAGCGGAATCGAGATAATACCGGGGCCGTTAAGTTCATGGCTGATCACGCCCGAACACACCGTGTAACCGTTAAGGCCCATAGCTAGGTTGAACAGCGTCGCACGGTCGCGCACGCGGATATTCTTGCGGCGCTCAAAGGTCGAGGTCAGCTCCTCGGAATAGTAAAACGAGTTGTAGCTGCCCTGTTCATAGGACAGGAACGGGTAGTCTTCCAAGTCCTCGAGCGTCACACTCGAGCGACCCGCCAGCGGATGGTCGGAGCACACAAAGACATGCGGCGTAGCGCAGAAGAGTCCTTCGAATACGAGCTCGTTGGCCGCCAGCATGCGCTCGATGACCTCGCGATTGTGCTCCGACAGATACAGGATGCCGAGCTCGCTTTTCATATGCGCGACGTCCTCGATAATCTCGTGGGTCTGCTCCTCGCGCAGGGTAAAGTCGTAGCGCGCGGCATCGAACTCGCGGATCACATCGACAAATGCATTAACGGCAAAGGAATAATGCTGGCAGCTCACACTAAAGTGCGGCACCTGCTCGGACGTGCCTTTGTACTTGCCCTCGAGCAGGTCGGCCTGGTCGAGCACCTGGCGCGCGTAGCCCAAGAAGGTCTCGCCTTCCTCGGACACAATGACGCCCTTGTTGGTGCGCTCAAAGATGTGTACACCCATCTCGTTTTCGAGATCGCGAATTGACGCGGTAATCGAAGGCTGCGACACAAAGAGCCGGCGCGAGGCCTCGGTGATGCTGCCGCATTCGGCAACTTTGACGACATATCTGAGCTGCTGGAGCTTCATGGCTTTCTCCCTAGACGTTCGTGACGTCGAAACCCGTCGCGTCCATCTGACGCATAAACGACGGCATCTCCCCCGTCGCGGCGCAGGCGGCAATCTGATGCAGAGCCCCGGCAACCGCATCATCTGCCGCAGCGCCGATATGCCAGCGCGCGGCAGCCGTGACGGCCTCGTTGGCATTGGCGACTGCAACGGAATTGGGAACGGCATCGATCATGGGCAAATCGTTATCGGAATCGCCGAATACGGCCACCTCGTCGGGCGTCAGGCCCAAAGCGCGCGCCAGCTCCAGCGCAGCACAGCCCTTGTCCCAGCCGGTCGGAAGAACGTCGAACAGGCGCACGCGGTTGTTGGGAAACACGAGCGAGAGCTCCGGCACCTCGACGGCAACACGCTCGCGCAGCTCGGCGAGCTCCTCGCGCGAACGGGCACTCCAGATATTCGCCTTGTATACCGGGGCATCGTCAACGACAGGGCGACAGGGAGCCTCTTCGCCCTTGAGCCACGCGTTGCCGCCTGACTCCATGGCGCGACGCACACGCTCGGGATCGCTTGTCACGCAATAGGCGTCGTTGTCCCAAAAGTCATCACCCAGACGGTAGACCTTCAAATAGGTATCGTCGGTCTCTTGCTCCAGGTAGTCGGCCAGGCGCATAAGGGCATCGTTATCAGTTGCGCGCGAGGCAACCGCCTCGCCATCGACAAACATCACCTGGCCGTTGCAAAACGCACCGGTCGAGAAGCACTCGGAGCGATTGCGGAACATCCAGCCCATCGCGGACGGCTGGCGACCCGAAACCGGGCCAAAATGCAGGCCCGCCGCCTGCATGGCATGAATGCCCTCGATGGCGCAGTCGCTGGCGCCATCGTGTCCAGCAGGAATCAGCGTATCGTCCATATCGGTCAGCACAAGTTTGATCATAAGGTCCCCTCGGTCATTCTTTATCCCGTCTATTGTAACGACCTGCCAATAAGGGACAGGTTTATCTTGGCAGGTTTTATCTGGGAAAATGCAGCGCCCCTGTTGCCACCTGCCAAAATAAACCTGTCCCATATTGGCAGGTGCGCTAGTATAGGGAACAACAGATTCGATGCGGGAGTGCCGGCGGTGCAAACCACAAGGCTGAGAGGGCATAGGGCCCAATCCTTTGAACCTGTCAGTTAATGCTGGCGTAGGGAGCATGCCGCCTTTACAGGGGCGCTGTCTATGCACAGCGCCCCTTTTCTATGCCAAGGAGGCATGTGCAGTGATTGATTCGGAACAGCTTAAGCAACATATGGTCAAGGCCGTAGAGGAGATTCGAGCCACCAATCCGATGGCCGGCTCCATCACCAACACGGTGACGATCGACTTTGTCGCCAACGCGCAGCTCGCCGTGGGCGGTTCGGCCGCCATGGTCTATCTGCCCGACGAGGGCGAGGCGCTCGTTGCCGGCGGCGCCGCCATCTATCTCAACATGGGCACGCTCTTCCCCATCTACGAGCAGACGATTCCCCGCGCGGCCAAGGCGGCACACGACGCCGGCAAGCCCTGGGTGCTCGATCCGGTGGGTCTGGGCATCGGTAGCCTGCGCACCCAGCTGGTAAACGAGCTCAAGCAGTACAAGCCCGCCATCGTACGCGGCAACGCCTCCGAGATCATCGCACTCTCCGGCCTGTGGGGTCTTGAGGGCGAGTCGGCCGATCTGAGCCGCGTACGTGGTGTCGATACCACCGACACGGTCGACGCCGCCCGCGATGCCGCCGTGGCGCTCGCTCGCCACACCGGCGGCGCCGTTGTGGTCTCGGGCGAAGTCGACCTGATTACCGACGGCACGACCGTGGCCAAATCCCACGGCGGCAGCCCGCTCATGTCAAAGATTACCGGCTGCGGTTGCTCGCAGGGCGGCGTGCTGGCCGTGTACGCCTGCGCTGCCGATCCGTTTACGGCAGCAGTCTGCGGTACCGCCGTCTACAACGTCGCCGGCACGCGTGCCGCCGCCGTCGCCGATGCCCCGGCAAGCTTTAAGGCCGCCTTTATCGACGAGCTCTACCGCGCAACCGCCCAAGACATCGCCGATAACCAACTCGAGCTCGAGGAGGCATAAGCCATGTCCGAGCCCGCAACCAATGCCGGCATGAACACGCTCGTCGCCGTGGCCATCGCCCCGTGCGGCACCGGCGATGAACTGTCCGCCGAGGTCGCCGAAGTCGTGCGCGTCATTCGCGAGAGCGGCCTTCCCAACCGCACCACCTCGATGTTCACCGAGATCGAGGGCGACTGGGACGAGGTCATGCAGGTCGTGCGCGACGCGACCTTTGTGTTAGCGAGCAAGGGCATCCGAACCGAAGTCGTGCTCAAAGCCGATATTCGACCTGGATTTACCGACACCATGACCGGCAAACTCGAGCGCATGGAAGCGCAGATCAAAAAGCAGGAGGAAGCACGATGAGCATCCGCGACAACCTTGATATCTCGGCCTATCTGGTACTCGGCCCCGAAAATACCCTCGGACGCCCCGTGGGCGATGTGGTGGCCCAGGCACTCGACGCCGGCTTTACCTGCATCCAGGTGCGCTCCAAGGTGGCAAGCGCCCGCGAGATCATTGCGCTGACCGGCGACGCCGCGCAGGCAATCGCACAGGCCGGCAAGACCGGTCAGGTCGCCTTGCTGATCGATGACCGCCTTGACTGCGTACTCGCCGCACGCGAGCAGGGCATTGCGGTCGACGGCGTGCACGTGGGCCAGAGCGATATTCCCGTCGAGGTCTGTCGCAAGCTGCTGGGCCCCGACGCCATCGTGGGCCTTTCGGCCCGTTGCGAGGAAATGCTCGAGTACGTCAAGACCGCCGACATGAGTCTGGTCGACTACCTGGGCATCGGCCCGCTCCACGAGACCGAGACCAAGCGCGACTGCGGACGCGCAGCCGATGGCTCCATCATCACCAAGAGCTTTGAGGACCTGGCCGCACTCCACGCGGCAAGCCCCGTGCCCATCGTGGTGGGCGGCGGCGTTAAGACGGCCGACTTGCCGCAGCTCAAGGCAACCGGCGTCGACGGCTTCTTTGTGGTGAGCGCCGTCTGCAGCGCCGACGATCCCTACGCCGCGGCCAAGGAGCTTGTCGACACCTGGCAGCAGGCATAGGCATAGGCCGAGCAGCTGCTCCGCGGCCTCATATCTTCAGCAACGGAAAGCGCATCCCAGTTTGGACCTCCATTCTGGGATGCGCTTTCCGTATAGAGGGCCAGTGGGAAACTGCATCCCATTCCAGACGCGGGACGCCGTTTCCAAAACCCTCCCGTCCGGGAAACTGCATCCCGTTCTGGGCGCCGATTCTGGGACGCGCTTTCCGCCGCAGCCCCTACCCCGCCAGATACGTTTCCAGCGCCGGCAAGGTCGCCTCCGCATCACGACGACCGACCTGGTAGATGCGCTCGAGCTCATCGGGCTCGCGGCACAGCGACGGCACCTTTACCGATTCGCTCGGCCGTACCACAAAGACCTCGCCGGCCGCCTCGCGACGCGCCAGGTCATCGAGCGTGGCATTGTAGACCTCATGCCGATGCTCAAGCGCTGCGACAAACTCCGGGTAGTGACGGAACACGCGCCGCAGCATGGGCATCACGCTGTTGGGCTGCTTTACAAAGCCCGCCGGCTGCGTCAGCACCACCACGTTGCGGTCATAGCCCTGCGCAAACAGCCAAGCACTGGGAATGGAATCGGCCACGCCACCATCCAGATACTTGCGGCCCTCAATAGCAACGGGACGCGTTGCCACAGGGATCGCCGATGACGCCCGAATCCACTCGATATCGCGCTCGTCGCCATACGGCAGATCGTGATAGACGGCCTTGCCCGTCTCGATATCGGTACACACGCACGTAAACCGCATGGGGCAGGCACGATATGTCTCCAGGTCGATGGGATCGCGCTCGACGGGCACCTCGTGATAGGCAAAATCGGCATTGAACATGTCCCCTGTTCGCAACCAGCTCGTTACACTCGCATAGCGCTTGTCGGCGCAATAGGCCTTGTTGTAGCGGATGGCACGGCCGATCTGGCGCGATTTAAAGTTGTAGCCAAATGCCGCGCCCGCCGAGACACCCACCATATGGTCGCAAGTTAAGCCGCACTCCATCCAAACGTCGAGCACGCCCGCCGTATACATACCGCGGTAGCCGCCTCCCTCGAGCGCAAGCCCCACCGTGCGCGTCGTATCCGGCTGTGCCATGTGACCATCTCCGTTCCTGCGTTTTAAAACGGGACAAGTATACCCGTCAACATATATCGACTCAGTCGCATTTTTCATGCGCACCCAGGCGTTGCCGTTTGGCGAATAATAGCCGCCCACAGCATGTGCGCCCATATATAATTGTGCACTGTTGTCTATACTACTCAGCTGTTATCAACAGCGAACATTAGCCGGCAAAGTAACTCAACAACGCAGCAAGGCGGGGGCCTGGATACACGCAAGGCGCCGAGCAACGACGCGTGTACACTACGAGCTCGCCCGACGCCATCCGCCCCGACCTCAGAAAGCCGCTTACAACATGGACACCGCCAGCAATTACACCGAAACGCTCGAAAAGACCGTCCGTGACCTTCTCGAGCGTCAGGATGATCTGATTAGGACGGCCTTTACCGACCAGCTCACCGGACTTGGCAACCGCGGCGGCTTTGCCCGTTCCCTAGAGGAAATCTGGGAGCAGGAACTGCCCGTGACCATGGCGTTTATCGACATCGATAACCTTAAGCACTGCAACGACGTCTTTGGGCATGACGAGGGCAACCGCTATATCTTGCAGGTAAGTCTCTATCTCAAGCTGTATATGAAAGTGGACGAGGCGGCGTTTCGCATAGGCGGCGACGAGTTTGCCATCCTGTCTACGATTGCGACCGAGGACGACCTCGCCGAGCGCCTGGAACACTGCCGAACGGTCCTACTCAAAAACAACGATTCCGAGATGCCTCACTCGTTTAGCTACGGAGTGTCGCACGCCGACCCCGCCCTGGGTGAAGTCTCCAATCGCATGACACTCGATGCCGACCATCGCATGTACGACTACAAGCTACGCCATGCCATGCATCTTGATCGACGCAATATCGCGCAAGTCCACACCGACGACTTCGAAATAAGCGATCGCGTTTTTGACGCCTTTTCGATGCTCAACGAAGGCCGTTATTGCTTTATCGAGAACTTGGACAAACATCGCACCCTATGGTCACAAGGCGCCCTGCGCGATCTCGGTCTTCCTTCTGAGCATGTAGACAACTGCCACGATTACTGGAAAACGCGCGTCCACCCCGATGACCTTGAGGCCTACATCAACGACATCGACCAAATCTATAATGGCTCCAAACACCGCCGCGTCATGCAGTACCGCATGCGCAATGCCGCGGGCGACTACGTCCTCTGCCGCGCTCGCGGGTTTCGCATCGACGGCGACGGAAATACCCCCTCGCTCTATGTCGGCGAGCTCGTCAACCACTCACTCGCCGAGACCGTCGACGCCGCCACGGGCCTCGGAACGCAGCGTATGCTGATCAACGCTATCGATGCCTGCCGTCGCGACCGTTGCGAGACGGGGCTTATAGCGGTCCGCATTTGTGGCACGGCAAAGTTCAACGAGCTCTACGGGGCCGAGGCTGTCGACAACATGCTCGCCGAATACGCAGGCCGCATGCTATCGATCACCCGCGGCAGAAGTCGCGTCTTCCGCTCGCGAAACGCCCAGTTCGTCGTGCTCAGCAACGATCTGGACCACGAGGCATTCGAGCAACTGATCCAACATCTCAAAGAGGCCGTTTTCGCTCCCGTTCGAATCGCGGGCGACACTATTACCCCCGTCTGTCTTGTCGTTCCGGCCTTTTACGAGCACCTGACCAATCAAACGGCCGCCGTTTTAGGCGAACTCGACCGTCGCATTCGCACGGCCGGCGGGCTTGTTCCCAACGACAGCCTCCCCATACCCGAGGTGGAGCGCAAAAGCGCCATCGCCGAACGCATCGATCCGCTCACGGGTCTCTATCGACCCAGCGAGTTTATGCGCCGCGCCAACGAATTTCTCGAGACAAGGCGCAACGGCGCCTGGTGTATCACCACCGTCGATATGGGGCACATGCGACTGTTCAACGAATGGCACGGACAGGCCGAGGGCGACCGCGTACTCGCCGATGTGGGCACGGTTCTCAAGGACATCGAGAATGCCGCCATGGGCGTCGCAGGGTACTGGGGCCAAGACGATTTTTGCGTACTCATCCCCTTTGAACACGACACCGTCCATCAGATCTATAGCCGCATTCGCCAGGCCGTGGCCAAGCATGATGACGGCGTGGGCTTCTGGCCGTCCATGGGCGTCTACCCCATCGACTCCAACGAGGAAATCACCATCGATGCGCAGGCCAAGGCCATGTTTACCAATCGGCGCGCAAAAAACGACTTTAAGGAGCGCATTGCCATTTTCCGCCCCGAGGAATACGAACACGAAATCGCGTTCCACCGCACGCTGACCGAATTCCAGTATGCGCTCTCAAACGGCCGCATTACCTACTACTTGCAGCCCCAGGTCGACATGGAAACCGGCGAGATCGTTGGCGCCGAGGCGCTCACACGCTGGATTGACAAGGATGGCTCCCTCATTTCACCCGTCACCTTTATCCCCGCTCTCGAGGAAAGCGGTTTTGTGGTGACGCTCGACAAATACGTTTGGCAGGGCGTTGCCTCGTGGCTGCGTGGGCGCATCGATCGAGGGCTTCGCGTGGTTCCGATCTCGCTAAACGTGTCGCGTGTGGATATCCTTGCCTGCGACGTTGCCGAGCATATGGGGGCACTCGCCGACCAATACAATCTGCCGCCCGAGCTCATGCGCATCGAGATCACCGAGACGGCTTATACGGGAGAGTCCGAAGCTGTGGATAAGCTGACGGCCGACCTGCACAACCGCGGCTTCTCGACCTACATGGACGATTTTGGCACCGGCCAGTCCACGCTCGCGATGCTCAAGAACGTCAACGTCGACGTCATCAAGCTCGACCGCACGTTTGTGCCCGTCGACGGCGATCAAGGCCGCAGCGTGCAAATCATTTCATCAATGCTCGAGATGGCACAGTCGCTCCATCTGCCCGTTGTGATCGAAGGCATCGAGACAAATGAGCAGGCAAACATGCTACGCCAAATGGGCGCCCGCTACGCTCAGGGCTTCCTCTACTACCGTCCCATGCAGGCGGAGGATTTTGAGGCACTGCTCGACGGTGGCGACAGCAACTAATACGCTCGTGCGCAAACGCCACCGTCGAGGGAGCGTTTGTTCCCATGAGCTAACTAATACCCCAATCTAAACCGAATTGGGAGTAAGATACAAACCATTGTTCCATCCAAGGAGGTCATCCATCATGAACGAGTCGTATCGCCTGGGCGAGCAATCAATCATCGCTCATCTTCAGCGACTTGCGAACGGGGCCTCAACCACCGAGCTCGATGTTGCCGCGCTGCCCCCGGAGTTGCGTGCCATTGGTGAGCAACTGCAGAAAACGCTCGCCATCCTGCAACAAGAACGCGAGCTGCTTGAGCACGGCGCCTATATCGACTCGCTCACCAATCTTGGCAACCGTGGCGGACTCGACCGCCATGTCGATCAGCTCTGGCGCAAAGGCACCCCCTTCACCTGCGCCTATATCGATATCGACCGCCTTAAGCATTGCAACGATAAGTTTGGCCACGCCGAGGGCAATCGCTACATTCTGAGCATCTGCCGCGCACTCACCGAGACAATGGAGCACGATGAGCTGCTGTTCCGTATCGGTGGAGACGAATTTGTACTTATATCCCCCACGACAGACGAAGCCGAGCTCGAGCAGCGCCTGGAGCGGACGCGTGCCAATCTTATCGAGGCAACATCAGGCGACAAGGCGCCCATGATCGCCAGCTTTAGCTTTGGCTGCTCGCGCGTCGACCCACTTGCAGGCGATACGCGTCGCCAGATGACAAAGGACGCCGACCGCAAAATGTATCGCTACAAGCTCATGTACCGTGTGCAACAACCGGAAGAAGGCGATGCGCCGCAACGCCCGGTCACCGAACAACCCCCCCCTGCAACGACCGAGTGTTCCAAGCGATCTCCATGAGCTCCGAGACACGCTATCCGTTCATCATTAACCTCGACACCGGCGAATCGCAATGGTCGGTTAATGCCGTGCGCGATTTTGACCTACCCTCCCAGCATCCCTACAACTCGCTCGATATATGGCTTGCCCGTGTTCACCCCGAGGACCGCGACAACGTACGTGCCGAGCTCGATATGGTGGTAAACGGCACGTGGCACTTCCACTGCATGCAGTATCGCGTCATGAATACCGCCGGAAAATACGCGCTTTGCGACTGCACAGGTTACCGCCTGGACGGCACCGATACCGAGCCCAACATGTATGTGGGCATTGTCACCAACCGAAGCTTGGCAGATACGACCGATTCCGTGACCGGTCTGGGCGATATCCACGCCCTGGTCAACGCCATTGGCGAGATGCGTCGCGTGGCACGAAACGCGGGCTTGATCGCCATTAAAATCGACGAAATCGCACAGGTCAATGCCCGCTTTGGCTTTGATGCAGGCGACCGCGTTTTGGCAGAAAGCGCCGCCTGCCTCATGGATTGCTCGCGCGGCAAGGGTCGTCTGTTCCGCTCGACCGGACCGATGTTCGTGGCGCTCTTTGACGACTTTGATCCCGAAGAGACCGACGCGGTTGCAGACGAAATCGAACGGTTCTTGGGATCGCCCGTGCTCCTTGGCTCATTTGAATATCAGCCGCCCCTTCGCGTGGCGACGCTTCATCTGGACGCCGTCGACCGACAGCCCGTTTCCGTTCTGAATGAGCTCAAAGTGCTACTTGAAGAAGCGTCGCAGGTACCGGGCACCAAACTGAACTAGCGTTATGGGGCGCATGATGGTTAATTTCCGATCTCAACCGAACACATTGGGCAAATAGGTCGTACCCGCAGTTAGCCGAACGTCCCCGCAGTCCCTCCCGGGGCCCGGGGGCACCGTTTCGATACTCTTGGTTTACTTTGCCTGATGCAAATAAGTGCTCAACAAGATAGAACCTATCCCCCGCCACGGATATGCCCTCGAGTAAATCTGTTAAGCCAAGCCTATCAAATGCTATTGACAATTGGCTGCATTGGTCCTTTTTGTCGTCCAGCCACTTCCGCTGGCTATCGCCTCATAAACACAAACCTAACGAGCCGCACGAACGACAAAGAGGCCAAGCTGAACAGAAGTAGAACCAAAACTTCAAAAACGCTGGTATTCCAATCGCGTACCCAGCCCTCTACCGCCCACAAGAAAAACAGCAGCCCCATCCATAACGTCACAGAAGAAATCAGCTTTGCGTAAGGGCGTATATCAATGTCGCTCTCCCTTTTTGTGACATCATATCCAGCAATTGAGCAGAGCCATCTTCCTCTTCGGTATTGGATTGAAAGGACAATCAAGGCAATCGAAGTCATCAAGCAAACAGCATCCTCTGTTTCCATAGAGTTTCCTTTGCTTTCCATCCCAGTTACGCATTCACAATCGAATCAAACCAAGTATGAATTACTCGATAGCAACCGCCTTAGTATAAACCATAGCCGCCGCAGCAGCCCGCCTTCCAAGGCCTCAAGGCTCGCCATCGAGGGCGACCCGCCCAGACCCCTTACAATCTGCTCGCACGAGGCCCCGCACTCCAACATCCTCTGGACCGTATCCCGCTCGTACCTGGTGAGCGAGCCTGCCGTGGGCCCTCGGGGCCGGCATCGCGCCCCACGCTATCTGCCCGCTCGTGAGATAATCCTCTACAGAAGTCATCGACAGCAGAGGGAGTTTGTGATGAAGGTTCTTTTGGTCAATGGCAGTCCCAAGGCAAACGGCAATACCGCCCGCGCACTCGCCGAGGTCGCCGAGCAACTCAACGCCGAGGGCATCGATACCGAGGTGTTCCAGCTGGGCGCCAAGCGCATTCGCGATTGCATCGGTTGCGGCCAGTGCGGCAAGCTCGATTGCCGTTGCATCTTTGACGACGACGTGGTCAACGAGCTAATTGCCGCCGCCGAGCAGGCAGATGGCTTTGTCTTTGGCTCGCCCGTCTACTACGCGCACCCCAGCGGGCGCATCCTCTCGGCCCTCGACCGCGCATTCTATGCTGGCAGCAAGGCCTTTGCGCACAAGCCGGGCGCCGCTGTCGCCGTTGCCCGTCGCGGCGGCACGTCGACCACGTTCGACGTGCTCAACAAGTACTTCACCATCAACCAGATGCCGGTGGTTGCCTCCACCTACTGGAACAACGTCTTTGGCGCCCAGCCGGGCGAAGCCGCCCAGGACGCCGAGGGCTTGGCCACCATGCGAAACATCGGCAAAAACATGGCCTGGTTGCTGCGTTGCATCGAGGCGGGAAAAGCCGCCGGCATCGAGGCCCCCAAGGCCGATCGCGCCAGGACCAACTTTATTCGATAAGTCCAGCGGTGGTCACCTCGATGTTCTATCAATGTCAGCGAAAAGCCAGCTGATGAGGCAAGGTGCCTTGAAAGAGGAGGGCGCTGGGCTTTTGCCCGCGCCCGAGGATTGAAAGGCAGATTGCCCATCAGATGGCTTTGCAGCGTCGAGGTGACCGCCGTTCGTTAGAACGGCGGAACATAGATATGAATATTCAAATTTTCGGGACTAAGAAGTCCTTCGATACCAAGAAGGCCCAGCGTTATTTTAAGGAGCGCCGCATTAAGGTGCAGTTTATTGACCTTAAGGAAAAGGAGATGAGCAAGGGCGAGCTCACGAGCGTGATGCAGGCGGTTGGCGGCATCGACAAGCTGCTCAACCCCAAAGCCAAGGACGAGGAGACGCTCGCGCTTATCCAGCACCTCACCCCCAGCCAGCGCTTTGATAAGCTGCTCGAGAACCAGCAGGTTCTGGCCGAGCCCATCGTGCGCAACGGCAAAAAGGCCACCGTCGGTTATTGTCCCGACGTGTGGGGAGCCTGGGAGTAGCCTGTGTTATTTGTCGGCGCGTGGGTATAAGAGCAGGCGTTTGGCATAAGATTCAACTGTAAGCCATGTCTAACAAAGGAGGGCACATGCCCAACAAACCCGTGAAGATCATCATGCTTACCGGATACCTCGGTGCCGGCAAGACCACGCTGCTCAACCACATCCTCGCCAACGACGGCGGCATCCGTGCTGCCGTGATCGTCAACGATATCGGCGAGATCAACGTCGACGCCAGCCTCATCGCCGACGGCGGCCTTTCCGAGACCGACGACCTCATCCCGCTCACCAACGGCTGCATCTGCTGCACGCTTTCGGACGACCTGGCCAACCAGCTGCAGGGCATCGCCGATTCGGGCAAGTTCGACTACATCATCATCGAGGCCTCGGGTATTTGCGAGCCTATCCCCATCGCCTACACCATCTCGAGCTTCTGCGATGAGGCCAAGGTGGGCGGCGAGCCCAAGCTCGCGCTCGACAACATCGTAGCCGTGGTCGACTGCGCCCGCATGTACGACGAGTTCAATGGCGGCCGCGACCTGCTGGCCGAGGATATCGACGAGGACGACATCGAGAGCCTGCTCATTCAGCAGATCGAGTTTTGCTCCACGCTGATTCTCAACAAGACCGATACCGTCACGCCTGAGCAGATTGCCGAGCTCAAGGCCATCGTGCGCAGCCTGCAGAAGGACGCCGTGATTGTCGAGGCCCAAAACGGCGAGGTTCCCATGGAGGAACTGCTCGACACCGATCGCTTCGACTTTATGCGCGCCTACAACTCCGCCGCCTGGATCGAGGCCATGGAGCATCCCGAGGAGCACGACGACCCCGAGGTGCTCGAGTACGACATCGAGACCTTTGTGTACTCGCGCCGCAAGCCGTTTGACCTGCAGAAGTTCACCGATTTTGTTGAGCAGGAGTGGCCCGATGAGGTCATTCGCGTCAAGGGTCCGCTGTGGCAGACCGGCGATCCGGACATGTGCTACATGTTTGAGCAGGCCGGCCACCAGATGCGCCTGATGGAGAACGGTCTGTTCGTTGACTCCGCGCCCGAGGGCGAGAAGCAGAAGATTATCGACGAGAACCCCGAGATCATGCAGATTTGGGACGACGAGACGGGCGACCGCATGACGAGCCTGTGCATCATCGGCCGTCACATGGACAAGGAGGCGCTCATCGCCGCCCTCGATGCCTGCCTGACCGACTGGCACCGCGCCTAGGCTATCGAAGCGGGCGTTTTCCGCCCACGTAACCGCCAAACCACCACGAAGGTGCCCTTCGTGGTGGTTTTTCATTCTGAGCCAAGGAGATTCATGTTCAATATCGTGCTGTACGCGCCCGAGATTCCGGCCAATACGGGCAATATCGGCCGCACCTGCGTGGTCACCGGTACCCGCCTGCACCTGGTGGAGCCGCTGGGCTTTTCGCTCGACGACAAGACGGTGCGTCGCGCCGGCCTGGGCTACTGGCAAAACTTGGACGTGACGATCTATGCCGGCTGGGAGGATTTCCTTACGCGCAACGACCTCTCCCCCGCCGACGAACGCCTGCACCTGCTGACCAAAAAGGCGCGCCGCACCTATGCGCAAAGCACCTACCGCGACGGTGACTATCTGGTCTTTGGCAGTGAGAGCTCGGGGATTCCCGAAGACCTGCTTGCTGCGGCGCCCGCGCGCTGCGAGCGCATCCCGATGCTGCGCGATTGCGACTCACTCGATAACGCCGAGGCTTGGGAAGCCCACGAGGAGGCGCTCGGACATACCGAGGACAGCCACGAAGCCATCCTTCGGCAGGATATCTGCGGCAACTTCGTCAATCCGGACGACTACCGCATCAGCGCCCTCAACCTCTCCAACAGCGCCGCCATCGTCCTCTACGAGGCCCTGCGCCAGACAGGCTTTCCGGGAATGTGACAAAGGGACAGTCCCTTTGTCACATTCGGCTAGAGGTAGCGGCCGGTAATGCTCTTGGGGCAGGCCGCGATGTCGCCCGGCGTACCGGCGCAGACGATTTGCCCGCCCGCGTCGCCACCGCCCGGGCCCATGTCGATCACGTAATCGGCATTGCGGATAAGGTCGAGATCGTGTTCGATCACGATAACCGTGGCGCCCTTGGCAACGAGGCCGTCAAACACGCTCAGCAGCACTTGAACATCGAGCGGGTGCAGGCCAATTGTGGGTTCGTCGAATACAAATACGGCATCATCCTGCACGCGGCCCATCTCGCTCGCAAGCTTAAGACGCTGCGCCT
This sequence comes from Collinsella sp. TM05-37, assembly GCF_003436455.1. Taxonomy (NCBI): domain Bacteria; kingdom Bacillati; phylum Actinomycetota; class Coriobacteriia; order Coriobacteriales; family Coriobacteriaceae; genus Collinsella; species Collinsella sp. TM05-37. The sequence continues at coordinate 112,686 of NZ_QSPN01000001.1, forward strand.
CGCCGCCCGAGAGCGCCGGCGTGGGCTCACCAAGCGTGAGATAACCCAATCCCAGGTCGCGCAAGGTCTGTAAGCGCGTCTGGACTTTCTTGAGTCCCAGTGTGGCGTCGATGGCCTCGTCCACACTCATATCCATAAGTTGCGGCAACGTGAGCAGGCTGCCGTCCTTGCCCTCGCGATGAATATGCGAAGCCGCGTCTGCATAACGCGAGCCACGGCATGCAGGGCAGACGATCTCGACATCGGGCAAAAACTGCACGTCAAGCGATATCGAGCCCGTGCCATCGCATGTGGGGCAGCGCAAGGCGCCGGTGTTGTAGCTAAAGGCACCCGCCTTATACCCTGCCGCCTTGGCCTTGGGCGTGCGGGCGAAGGCGCGGCGCAGCTCATCATGGATGTCGGCATAGGTCGCCACCGTCGAGCGCACGTTGGCGCCAATGGGCGTGGCGTCAATCAGGTTGGCGCGCGCGATGCCCTCGGCATCGACCCAACGCACGTGCCTCGGCAGGCGCTCGCCAGCCGCTTGCGCCTTGAGCGCCGGGATGAGCGTCTCGAGCACCAATGTCGTCTTGCCCGAACCTGAAACACCCGTTACCGCGACAAGGCGGCCGCGCGGGATATCGACTTCGAGCGGTTTGACGGTATGGATGGCATCGGTCGCCATGCGGATATGGCCCAGATCGAACATTTCGTCGTCAGCCACCTGCGGGCGCAAGCGCTTGGGGTCCGAGCGCAAGAACGGCGCGATGCGGCTACCCTGCGATTGTTCGACCTCGCCCACCGTACCGGCGGCGATCACATGACCGCCGCCTGCTCCGGCAACGGGGCCCATCTCGACCAGATAGTCGGCTTCTGCCAGCACGCGCGTGTCGTGGTCAACAACAACCACGGTGTTGCCGTCATCCACCAGATCGCGCATCACGCCCACCAGGCCATCGACATTGGCAGGATGCAAGCCGATCGAAGGCTCGTCCAGCACATACAGCACGCCCGTCGATCGGTTGCGCACCACGCGGGCAAGCTGCACGCGCTGGCGCTCGCCCGTCGACAGCGTGGCACCGGCGCGGTCGAGCGAAAGGTAGTCGAGACCCAGGTCGATCAGGCGACGGGCCGTGCTCAAAAACGAATCGCAGATGTCCCCGGCCATGGGCCGCATCTCGGTCGGCAAGGATGCGGGCACCCCACGCACCCACTCAATCGCCTCGCCCAGCGTCATGGCCGCGGCCTGCGCCAGATTGATATCGCGCACCTGAGGCTGGCGTGCCGCCTCGGAGAGACGAGTGCCGCCGCAATCGCGGCATGGGCCCTCGCGCAAAAAGCGAGCCACGCGCTTAAGCCCCTTATCGTCCTTAACCTTGGCGAGCGCATTCTCGACGGTATAGACGGCGTTGTAATAGGTGAAGTCGAGCGGCGTGGCGCCCTCGCCGTTTTTGGGAACGTAGAGAATGTGCTTCTTAACCGCCGGGCCATGGAACACGATATCGCGCTCTTGGGGCGTGAGCTGGTTAAACGGCACGTCGGTGCGCACACCCATCTCGCCGGCCACCTGTTTCATCAGATCCCACATGAGCGTGCCCCAGGGAAGCACCGCGCCCTCGTCGATGGTCTTTGACTCGTCGGGCACCAGGCTCGCCTCGTCCACTTCGCGCATAACGCCGGTACCACCGCAGGTAGGGCACGCGCCGCCACTGTTAAAGGCAAGGTCCTCGGCACCCGGTGCATAGAACTCGCGCCCGCATGCGGGGCATGTGAGCGACAGGCCCGCGGCCACGTTAAGGCTCGGCTCCACGCGCGCCCCGCAATGCGGGCAGACGTGATGGGCGCAGCGGCTAAAGAGCAGACGCAGGCTATTGTTGAGCTCGGTCATGGTGCCAAAAGTGGAACGCACGCCCGGTACGCTGGGGCGCTGATGCAATGCGAGCGCCGCCGGCACGTGCAGCACCTCGTCCACCTGGGCGTGCTCGGCCTGCGTCAGACGACGGCGGGTATAGGTGCTGAGCGCCTCCAGGTAACGGCGCGAGCCCTCGGCATAAAGAACTCCCAGTGCCAGCGAGCTCTTGCCCGAACCCGACACACCGGCAATGCCCACGAGCCTTCCCAACGGAATGTCGATATCGATGTCCTTGAGGTTATGGACACGTGCACCGCGCACCTCGATAGCACTTGGTTGTTGCAACACCGTCATCGCTTCCCTTCCTGTTGATCGAATGTGACAAAGGGACAGTCCCTTTGTCACATTACTCGTGCCATAAAACACGATCTCGAATGTACTCGCCCAGCATGGGCACGGTAAACCGGACGAGGCCGTATCCGGCAGCCTCGATGACGCGCTCGCGAATCAGGCTTGCGCGATATTTACTCGCCCAGCTCTGAGTGCGATCGCAGCGCTCAATGATATCCGCCATGCGAGTTGGTTTACCCTCGTCAACCGCCATGGCCTCGATAAAAAGGCGCTGTGGACTGCGCAGCCCGTAATACAGGGGCGCGTCAACCGCTTCGTAGAACTCGGAGACGGCATCCGCATGGCCATCCTCGACATCGCGCCTTTCGATGACCTGCGAGCCACGCCGGACAGCAGACCGCCACATGTAATAGCCCACCAGCTGAACCATATAGGGATGCCCCATGCTTTTGCGCGCCGCAAGGTCCGCCGCCTCCGCGTCAACGTAAAGACCAGCGTCTTTGACCGTCTGGATATACGAGTCGCGCACCTTGGGCAAAGATATCGCCCCCAGCGTACGCTGCTGGGCACGCCGCAAAAACGTCACGCTCGGCTCTTCGAGCAGATCGTCAACCATACTGGGTAAGCCGGCGAACACCAGCGCAAGACCACGCTGGTCGCTATCGGACAAGCCCGTGGCATCCTGGTCTCCGAGCACCTGCTGATAGAGAACGGCAAGAGCCGCCAGCTCCTCGATAGACGCAGATTGCGCCTCGTCAATCGCAAACAGTATGCCCTTGCCTGGACCGAGCTTCTTGAGGCGCTCGTTGACCAGCCCTCGCAACGTCTCGCCCTTTGCTCGCGCCGCCTCGACTGACATCCGGCCAAACGACGGACCGAACTCCAACGACGACACAACGGGTTTATTCGAGCGAAGCGCGTCGGCCAAGCGGTCGCATAAGCCAAGCGAAGCGGAATCGGAGACAACCGCCCATCCTTGCTCGCTGGCCAGACGTTGCAGCTCCCGTAGGAGAACCGTCTTGCCGCAGCCGCGGTTTCCCGTAATGAGCATGAGCCTGCCCGGCGCCCCGGCGCCGTTATCGAGCCCTTCCTCGAAATCTTCGACGACCGACTCACGACCGATGAGTATCGGAGGCCGCTTACCAGCCGTGGGCTTAAAGGGATTTGGATTCATATCGGCCTCCTCGGATTGGCAAACGCTGATAATAGTTATACCAACTTATACCGAGTTATACCAACTCGATGTGACAAAGGGACGATCCCTTTGTTACATGTGGCCGAAAAATTCCGCGTCGGCGGGGCGATAGGGACGGAAGGTGGCGGGATCGATCTTTACGTGCGCCGCGGCGGGTACGTCGTACCATTTGACCGTATAGCCGGCGCCGTGAGCGCAAAAGACCGAGTCGGGCGTGTTGGGCAGATCGGCCTCGGGCTCATAGGCGGCCGCCTCGATGACGCGCTCGGCATCATGGCAAGCCGCATAGCCGGCGAACTCTAGGTACAGATGCCCACGACCACTCGTATAGGCAGCCACCTCCAGCGCATAATCCTGCACCTCGGATGCCGGCACGCGACCCACAAGCTTCGCCCGGTCTCCCGCCATCGTCGGCGGCTCGTACTCGGCACCCATGCGCGTGGCATCCGAGAGCGCCCGGCCCACGCACTCCCCCGGCACCTCGAGCTCAAAGCGATACCACGGCTCCAACAGCACCGCCGCGGCAGCCTCACGCGCCTGCATGAGCCCCTGGCGAATCGCGCGGTACGTTGCCTGCCGAAAGTCACCGCCCTCGGTGTGTTTGGCATGCGCACGGCCGCCCGTGAGCGTAATGCGCACATCGGTGATGGGCGAGCCGGTCAGCACGCCCAGGTGATCGCGCTCCATAGCGTTGGTGAGCGCCAGACGTTGCCAGTTAAGATCGAGCTCGTCGGTCGAGGTCACGGTGCCAAACTGCACTCCCGAGCCCGCCGGCAACGGCTCAAGGCGCAGGTGCACCTCGGCATAGTGGCGCAGCGGCTCAAAGTGGCCCACGCCCTCAACCGGCTGCGAAATAGTCTCCTTATAGAGAATGCCGCCGGGCTCAAACTCGACCGCAAGGCCAAAACGATCGGCCAGCACGCGCTGCACGACCTCGAGCTGCACCGCTCCCATGAGCTGCAGATGTATTTGTTCAAGATGCGTGTTCCAGCTTACGCCGAGCATGGGGTCTTCGTCTGCCAGCTCAGCCAACGCTTTGAATACCACATGGACGTCGTGTTCGCCCGGTAGCACGGTATAGGTGAGAACCGGCGCAATGACAGGTGCATCGCCCGCGGGCTCCGCGCCCAGGGCATCACCCGGGCGAACGTACGCAAGACCCGTCACGGCACAAATACCGCCAGCGGCAACTTCCTGGGCAAGCTCGTACTTCTCGCCGTTATAGATGCGTACCTGATCGACCTTCTGTTCCCACACCTCGGCACCGGAGCGCCCCTCAATCATCTGCTTTGCGCGCAGCGTGCCGCCGGTCACTTTAACCCAAGCCAAGCGCTCGCCGCGAACGCCTCGGCTGACACGATAGACGCGCGCGGCGAACTCCGGGGCCCACGCCTGTTCACGCATCAGCATGCATATGCCATCCAGCAGCTCGCCCACGCCCTGGTCCTTGAGCGCCGAGCCGGCAAAGCAGGGAAAGAGCCTGCGCTCGGCAACCATGCGCGACAGCGTTGCGACAGAAAGCTCACCCGTCTCGAGAAACTCCTCGAGCGCCGCTTCGTCCAACGCAGCAGCGTCCTCCTGAACGGCGCCGCCCGCCAGCAGTTCGTTGGCATCCAGGCAGCCCTCGGAAAGACGCTGCCCGAGCTGTGCCAGCAAAACATCGTGGCCGGGATTCTCCAAATCGATCTTGTTGATATAGATGAACGTCGGGATGTCATAGCGTGCAAGCAGACGCCACAGGGTTTCGGTGTGCCCCTGCACGCCGTCGTTGGCGCCCACCACCAGAATCGCGTAGTCCAGGGCACGCAGCGTGCGCTCCGCCTCGGCAGAAAAATCGACATGGCCGGGAGCGTCCACGAGCATAACGTGGGTTTCGTCGTGATCGAGCACAGCCTGCGACGAGAAAATCGTGATGCCGCGCTCGCGTTCGATAGCGTTGGTATCCAGGTGCGAGTCGCCGTCGTCCACACGGCCGCGCTTGCGAATACGACCTGCGTTGAACAGCATGGCCTCGGCCAGCGTGGTCTTGCCGGCATCGACATGCGCCAAGATTCCAACGACAGCTTGCTTCGACATGGCTCTCCTCTTATTGCAAGCCCATCGCACGCGGCAACGGGCATCCTCGTTCCACACTGGATGATACAATTTACGGGCCGGCGGGCGAAGTGGGCCCTATCCCCCCAACCGAGCTCATCGCCCTGCGTTGCCGCGCGGCGATTTTCGTAGGTTCGCGCCTTGCGAAAGCCGGCACCTCCCCTTTTGTCTGCCGGGGCTCATCTGGGGCTGTAGCAACGCGAGCCCCACTACAGCGAGGAGCCACCATGAAGGCATTACTCAACGAGTTCAAGGAATTCATCAATCGCGGAAACATGATAGACATGGCCGTCGGCGTTATTATCGGCGGCGCATTCACCGCCATCGTGACCTCGCTGACCGACAACATCATCAACCCGCTCATCGCCGTGATTGCCGGCGGTAGCGCCACCGAGATCTCGGGGCTGGTGGTGCCGGGTACCAATATCGATTTTGGCGCCTTCATTGGCGCGTGCATCAACTTTCTGATCGTGGCGGCGATCGTCTTTGCCATCGTCAAGGCATTCAACAAGGCGCAGGAAATTGGCGACAAGCTCGCCGGCACCGCCGCCGAGCAAGCCGCGCCCAAGCCCGTCTGCCCCTATTGCCTGGAAGAGGTGCACGAGGGCGCGACCAAGTGTTGCCACTGCGGAAGCGAGCTGCCCCGGGCGTAGGCGCCTTAGAGCCAACAGCGCGCCACATCTACCGCCTCGCAAACCAACGTGGCAATCAAACATGGCCCCACCCGGGGCCATTTTCGTTCGCGCGAATTGTTGATACGCGTCCCCGCTCTTATGCCTCGCGCAGCCAGTCGAACGCAACACGCGGCGTGCCGTCTGACACATACACGACGCCGGCGCGCTCGAACCCCGCCTTCATGCTCGCGCCCTGCATGGGCAGGTTGTCCGCGTGCGTATCGATACGCAGATGGTCGGCACGCTCCTTGGCAAAGGCAAACATCGCAGCCGCGATACCGTGCACGGCGCCGTCGGACGCCACACGGTGCAGCACGGCGTACGGAGTGTCGCTACGCCATTGACCGTCCTCAATTACGTCATAGCACTCGTCCGGGCCCGGTAAAAAGGCAAACGTCGCCACCACGCGACCGTCGACTTCGCACACATAGCTGCCACCAGCGGCAATATCGGCAGCCAGTTGCTCGGCAGAAGGCGTGCCCTCGGGCCACTGCGTGGCGTTGCCATGCGCGCGCATAAAGGCGCGGGCCGCGCCATAGATAGCCATGACGGCGGGAATGTCGGTATCGAGGGTTTTTCTTATCATCACGCGGCGACCTCACGTTTATTGGTATCACTTTGATTGAGCAATGATACCAACGTTTGGAGAGGGGCGCGATGCGGATGGGAAGCAAAAAGCGAGCCGCCTGGTCAAAGGCCAAAAGCGAGTTTTTGGGCGCTGCCACCGGCGGCGATATGAGCGACCTGTTTGCGCGCGAGGACGAGCGCCGCGACGCCCTGGACGCCAAGCGCGATGAGGCTTGGCGCTACAAGTCGTGCGAGCGCAAAAACCGCTACGACACACGCGCCGAGGCCGAGGCCGTTATGGCCGACTGCGAAAACCACGGGCGTCGTGGCTTGGCCTGCTATAAATGCGAATACTGCGGCGGATGGCACCTGACGTCCCACCCTTGGAAATAGGCCCCGCATCGGCGCGGCGCTCACGCAGCACCGGCCATCGCGCGCAGGCTACGGGCGCGGCGGCACCAAAACATCGTAACGAACGGCCTTGCCCGCAAGCTGATAGCTCGGCTTAACGCCGGCAAGCAGCGGCCCCTTCACTGGCCGCTTGATAACAACCTTGCGCGGGCACGGCGCAAGCGCAGCTTCGACCAGCGCCTCCTCATCGGCACACGGCTGTTCCAAATGGTGCAAGAGCTGGAACTTCTTTTTCACCGCCGCGCTCTTGGTGCGCTCGGGAAACATGGGGTCCAGATACACCACATCGGGAGCCGCGAGCTCACCGCGCTCGACCAGCTCAGCTGTATGGCGAAGGCCGGCAATGCTGTCCTCGCCCGCATGTAAGCGCATGCGCGCCACAGCAGCCGCAAGCGCCGGATCATCCGCCGCGCGGTCCAAGGCATCCTGCAACAGCGCCGCGATCACGCAGTCCTGCTCATACAAATCGACGGTAAAGCCCGCGGCGGCCAGCAGCAGCGAATCCTCGCCAAAGCCTGCCGTGGCGTCAATCGCCCATGGGCTCTCGATGCCTTTTGTGCGCGCAGCTTTCACCAGCAGCTCTTGCTGCAGACGGCCCTGCTTGAGCCGTGGAAGCATGCGGGCAAAATCGGCACGCAGCTCCATCGCGCCGTCGGTGAGCGTGAGGCCCTCGGACTTCCCGATCAGCTCAAGCCCCGCGGCCCGAGCAACAGAAAAGGGATCGATAACGCCCATGGACACTCCTTCACAAGCAAAATGAATACGTGAGCGCCGCCCCTGTCGGCACTCAACCGTCCGCTATTGTCCCACATGCGACATGGCCCACAGCATCCCAATGCAAAGCACCGCCATCAATCCCGTGCATACGGCAGCGATCACGGAATCACTCATGCGCCTTCCCAACGACCGCGGCTCGCGCACTTGCCCTGTTCCGTACATCATGGCTCCTCCTTAGACCAACTCCTTGTTACGCCTTCATCATCGCAGCGCCGTACATGAGCTGCCATCGATTTGGCTTACGCCCAGCTTTCCTTTTTGAAAGGTTGGACCGTGCAGGTAAGAAACGCTTTCAAACGCATGCATCGCCCCGTTGAACTACAATGTGCTTCACGATATGTGCCGCAACCTGGGTGCGACAGATTCTCCGCGCCCGCATCGAAAGGACCAGCTATGAGCGCCGCTCGCAAGACACTCAAAATCCTTGCCCTGATTTATTTTGTTCTGGGCATCGCCAGTCTCATCATGGGAATCGCCGGCATCGCGACCGGCAAGCTCGAGTCCACCTACGGATCGAACGCCATGCTCGCCGCGGCCGTGATTATCGCCAAGGGCGTTGTCGATCTGGTCGCCGGCGTTGCGGGCATCAAGGGTGCCAACAAACCTTCTCAGGTAGACGGCGCGTTTAAGCTCGGTATTGTTGCCGCGGTCGCCACGCTTGCCAAGGCGGTGCTCACGCTTCCCGCGCTCGGCGGCAGCGCCGTCAACATCGGTGCCTTTGTCCTCGTGGTGTACGACCTGTTCTTTGTTCAGCAGGCACACGCCGTTAAGGCCGAAAACAAGGACCGCCTGTAAGCGCTCACTTCTTATAGCCTCTGCAGCCAAGTAACTAAAAGGGCCGATCGCGCATCTCCGCGGTCGGCCCTTTGCGTTTGCCCAGATAAAACCTGCCAAAATAAACCTGTCCCTTTTTGGCAGGTTGTTAGCCGTGGCGGTACTCGACGATGATGAAGTCAATGTCAGTCTGAAGGGTATCGAGGTTTGCCAGGCGCTCTTTGTCGGCAGGGCGCGTGCGGTAGTAGTAGGGCGTCATCTGGAACACCGCCTCGATGTCGGCCTGGGTCCGAAGCGTAATATTCGCAGACACCCGCTGCGTTCCGACCAACTCGAGTTCGGTCGTCTTCGGCAGCTTCTCGTCGTTAAGGTACGGCGTATCGTAGAGCACTTCCTTAAGCCCAAAGAGATGACGGGCACCCGGCACCACGGTGTAGAGCGAGCCCTCGGGTGCCAGCACGCGGGCAAACTCGCGCTCGTTAAAGGGAGCAAAGAGTTCGGTCACCATATCGAAGGCGTCATCGGCCACGGGGATGTCCTTCATGTTGGCCACGAAGTAGGTCGCATCGCCGCGCTTGGCGGCCAGGCGCACCATCTCTTTGCCCAAGTCGAACCCGTAAACATCCACGCCCGGCACCGCACCCATGGCACTCGTGTAATAGCCCTCGCCACAGCAAATATCGAGCAAGGTCAGCTGCTTGTCCGTAGACACCCCGTGCTCTGCCGCCCGCGCGCGCACCAACTCGACCATTGCATCGCGCAACGGCGCATAGTAACCGCGGTTCAAAAAGTCGCGACGGCTGCGTGCCTGTGACTTGGGATCGCCCATGGAGTCGCCGCTCTTGGACGAACGCAGTAGATATAGATAGCCCTCGCGCGCACGGTCAAACCGGTGTCCGCCCGCGCATGCAGCACCGCGCTCGTCGTCCACCAACGGCTCATGGCAAACGGGACACAACAACATGGCAACTCCTTAGCGCGAACAACACAACGCCCACCATTGTCGCACGCCTTCCCCACCTAGTCATTGGGGACGTTCTTGAATGACTAGTCGTTTAAGAACGTCCCCAACGACTAGTCGATTAGGAGTATCATCGTCTGCGCAAATAAGCACAGAAAAGCACATTAGAGATTGAGAGCGTATGACTGATACCGCGTCCAAGCACATTGACATGACCACCGGCTCACTGTGGCGCAATATTCCCCTGTTCGCCTTCCCCGTGGCCGCCACGAGCATCTTGGAGCAGCTATCGAACCTCATCGCCACGGTCATCATCGGTAACTTCTCGGGCGACCAGGGAACCCTCGCCATGGCGGCGGTCGGCTCCAATGTTCCGCTTACCAGTCTTATGCTCAACCTGTTTATCGGCATGTCGCTTGGCTCCAACGTGGTCATTGCCAACGCTATCGGCCGCAACGATCAGAACATGGTCAAACGCGCCGTCCATACCTCGATTTTAATGGCGCTCGTGGGCTTTGTCGTCATCGCCCTGGGCGAGATCTTTGCCGAGCCCATGCTCGCCGCGCTCAACGTTCCCGCCGAGACCATGCCGCTCGCCTCACTCTACCTACGCGTCTTTTTGCTGAGCATGCCCTCGATCTTGCTCTACAACTTTGAGGCCGCAATCTTCCGCTCCGTCGGCATCACCCGCATGCCGCTGCAGGCGCTCGCCGTGTCCACCGTCCTCAACATATGCCTGGACCTCGTCTTTGTCCCCGTACTCCACTGGGGCGTCGCGGGCGTCGCCATCGCCACCGCCATCGCCTACACCGTCAGCGCCGCGACGCTCTTTATCCGCTTGCTCAAGACCGACTCCGTCGTCCGCGTCACCCCACGCGACTTGGCTATCGACCCCGTTGCCCTCAAGCGCATCGTCAAGATCGGCCTGCCCGCCGGCATCCAAAGCGCCGTCTTTGCCGTCGCCAACATCATCATCCAGTCCGCCATCAACAGCTTGGGCACCGAGGTCATGGCGGCATCCAGCGCCGCCATGAGCCTGGAGTACGTGTGCTACAACCTGCTCAACAGTTTTAGCCAGGCTTGCACCACCTTTGTGGGACAAAACCACGGTGCCCGCCAGATTGACCGCTGCACCAAGACACTCAAGGTCTGTCTAGTCGAAGGCGGTATCGTTGCGCTCACCACGATTATCGTTATTGTCGGCCTGGGGCGCGAAATCTTGTCGCTGTTCAACAGCGATCCCAACATCGTCTCAATCGGCTATATCCGCGTGTGCTCGATCTTCCCGGCGTACGCCTTTAGCATGTTCTACGAAAACATGTCCGGCTACCTGCGCGGCTTTGGCATCTCGCTCATGCCCGCCCTCATTACCATGATCTGCGTCTGTGGCATCCGCTTCTACTGGGTATTCTGCGTGTTCCCGCACTTCCGCACCTTTGCGAACATCATGATGGTCTATCCCATCAGCCTGGGCACCACGGCGTTCTTTATGGTCGTGGCGGTATTGTTCTGCCACCCGGCACGCACCTACCGTCTTGCGCAAGCCAAGACCGGGACGCGCTAGACACATCCAACAAGGTGGCGCATCGGCAGCTAATTGACGATATGCGAGCTCATATAGTCGATAAAGCGCCTCGTGGCGATAGGCATGGTGTCCCAGCTGCGCCAGGCCGCCACCACGTCCCGCGAAGGAGCGTGCACGATGGGACGCACCCGAATATCGGCCTGCATGCCCTCGACCGTACGACGGTAGAGCATGCTCACGCCCAGGCCCTCCTCCACCATCGCCATAATGGTGTAGTCGTCGGTAACCTCACTTGTCACGTGCGGCGACAGCCCGTGCGTCGCGAATGCATCAAGCACCAGGCTCTGCTCGCCCTCATCCAGCAGCACAAACGGTTCGGACGCCAGGTCGGCAAGCGTCACCTTTTCCTTTGCCGTCAGCGGATGGGCGGACGGCAACAGCGCCACCAACTCGTCGTGATAGACCACGCGCTTCTCGAGCCCTGTGGTAAATCCACGCGCCGTAAAGCAAAAGTCAACCACGCCATCGTGCACCCACTGGGCGTTGCGCGTGTAATCGCCCTGCTTGAGGGTAAAGCGCACGCCCGGATGCAGGGCGCCAAAGTCGCGGATCACGCGCGGCAACACGGTACGACTCACGTTGGTAAACGTCGCGATGCGAATGTCAGTCGACGAAAGCCCCAGCAACTCCTGACGCTTGCCCTCGAGCTCGGCCTCAGCCGTTACGATCTGGCGCAGATACGGCAGATACTGTTTGCCGTCGCGCGTAAGCGAGACGCCCTGCTTGCCGCGCTCGATAAGCGTGGTGCCCAGCTCGCGCTCGAGCGCCTTGACGGCTTGGCTCACCGCGCTTTGCGTATAGCCCAGCTCGTCGGCCGCGCCCTTAAGACTGCCGCAATCGACCACCATACATACAATCTGATATCGCGATGCCATCGTGCCTCCACATCGATGTAGCCGTAAAACGTTTTGCCAGGACCTTTTCTGCTTACATTAGTATTTCTTAATCATACTGAAGATACATTCGCTTTACTACATCCATATCTGGGCGCAGAATCCTTTTTGCGAAACCGTTTTGTAACAAAAGGAATCCCATGGATCGCAAAAAAGCAATCGCGCTCTCATTTTCCGTTCCCGTCGCATGGGGCTTTTCGTACCCCCTCATGAAGATCGGCATGGATAGCATGAACGCCACGAGTATCGTTGCGCTGCGCTGCATCATCGCCTTTGCAGCGTGCCTGCTGCTCTTCCACAAGCACGCGCTGCGCATCAACCGCGACGTGATGATTCGTTCCGCCATCATCGGCGCCATCATGGCAACCGAGCTCACCTGCATGTGCCTGGGCTCCAGCCTCACCTCGGCCTCCACCGCCGGCTTTTTGCAGAGCCTGACGGTCGTGATCGCACCGTTTGCCAACGCGGCCCTGCTGCGTCGCGCCCCCGAGCGCAAGGTGCTCATCGGCACCGCCATCGTCACCTGCGGCATGCTTTTGCTCTCGGGCGCCGACTTTACCAGCCTGAATCCCGGCGCGATCATCATGCTGCTCTCGGCCTTTATCTATGCCGGCCACATTATCGTAGCCAAGCGCTTTGTCGAGGAAGTCGATCCGCTGGCTCTGGGCGTTTGGCAGCTGGGCTTCGGCGGCCTGTTCTCGGGCATCGCCGCATGCACCTTTGGCGGCTTTACGCTTCCCAGCACACCGAACGAGATCGTCGTTATCGTTGCGCTCGCACTCATCTGCTCTGCCTACGGCTTTATCACCCAGACACTCGTGCAGCCCCACGTACCTGCCGAGACCACCGGCTTCGCCTTCTCGCTCGAGCCGGTCTGCTCCGCCGTCTTCTCGTTCTTCCTGGTCGGCGAGGTCCTGAGCCCCATCGCCTTCTTTGGCGCCGCCCTCATCCTCACCGGCGTCATGGTGGCAACCGTCGAGCTTCCGCGCCTTCGCGCACACGGACACGCTCGTATGGCAGGAGTGCCCGAGCACGTCTCGTAGGCCCCACTCCTCATACAGCCGCGGCATAAAGGCAACCGGTGCTCCTTTACAATAGATGCCAACAGAGCATCTGCCATAAAGGAGCCCCATGGACACCGCAACCCGCGACCGCAACATAGCAACTTGGTTGGACGATGCGCCGCAACCGGTACGTGACACTACGAACCAGCTGCTCGAGCGCATCGCCCTTCTGCGTGCCGAGCAGACCATCTACCCGGCACAAGACGACATCCTCAATGCCCTCGCCTACACGCCGGCCGACCAGGTCAAGGCTGTCATCTTGGGCCAAGACCCCTATCACGGACCCAACCAGGCCATGGGTCTGTCGTTCTCGGTACCTGCGACGCAAACCAAGTTGCCGCCGAGCCTGCGCAACATCTACAAGGAGCTCAACGCCGATCTGGGCTGCCCCATTCCCGCCACGGGAGATCTAACCCCCTGGGCACAACAGGGCGTCCTACTTCTCAACACGACGCTCACCGTGCGCGAGCATGCCGCGAACTCGCACGCCAAGCTGGGCTGGAGCACGCTCACCGACTATGTTATCGAACGCTGCTGTCAGCTGCCCCAGCCGGTTGTCTTTTTGGCATGGGGCCGCTTTGCCCAGCAGATGGTCGAGGGCAAGCTCGCCGCGACCGGCGCGGGCAAGGAAAGCGGCAAGTTCTGCCTGGCCTCTACGCACCCCTCGCCGCTTTCGGCCAACCGTGCCACGGCAGAACTTGCCGCTTTTATGGGGTCGCATCCCTTCTCCGCTGCCAATCGGTTACTCGAACAGCACGGCTCGACCCCTGTCAACTGGACTTGCCTCTGCTAAAAATCGATACATCAAAAACGCGCCCGACAGCTTTCCATCGGGCGCGTTTCCTATTCGGGCCAAATAAATTGCGTGCGGCCGGCCTCGCCGCCATCGATCAGCAGGCTCTGCCCGGTCATAAACCGGTTGGTCACGCCCACAAAGTAGATCCACTCGGCGATCTCTTGGGCGGTGGCCCAGCGCTTAAGCGGCGTGAGTTCCATAATCTGGCTCCACAGGTGTTCGTCTTCCATCACGCAACGGTTGAGCGGCGTAATAACGCCACCCGGGTCCACACTGTTGGCGATAGCCTGCGGCGCCAGGCGGTTTGCAAGGTTCTTGGTGTAGGCGATAACGCCGCCCTTGCTGGCGGCATAGTCGGGAAACTCCGATCCCGTATGCCCGCTTGCCGACCCCACATTGACCACGGAATTGATAGCCGGTGTCGGCTTGGCGGCAAGCCCCTCCCCCACAAAGGCATAGCGCTCGGTCACGTTGATGGTGCCACGCAGGTTGGCGGCAATATCGTCGGCCGAATCCTGCACACCGGCAACGTTCACGATTACCTGTGGCTCAAGGTCGCCTGGAAACGAGTTAGGCTCGCGGACATCAACGATCAGATGGCGGTATCGCTCGTGTTCGATCGCCGCCGATAGCAGATCAAAGCCCACGACCTCGTGGCCCTCGTCCAAAAAGCGCTGCACGCACGCGGCTCCGATACCGCCCGAAGTGCCCGTGATCAAAACCCGCATACTTGCTCCTTAGGCGGTTGCGTGGCGCTCGAGGTACTCGGCGCCCACATTCTCACGCTCCCAGCCACGCACGACCTTGTAGCCCACGGGGCTCAGGAAGACCTCGCACAGCAGCTCGGCGACAGCGCCGGTCAGCGAGCACATAAGAACCTGCACCCAGGTCCAACCAAAGAACGTGTGGCTCACCACAATGGCAAAAACCAGGTTGTCGATAAACTGGCCAACACCCGTGGACACATAGGAGCGGAAGGCAAAGCTCGCAAAGTTATTCTTTTTGAGCATACGGCCGAGCGACTGGTTGAGCGTGGAGTTAACCACGGCAGAGACGAGCATTGCCAGCGAAGAGCCAAGCACCACGTACCAGGTGCCGCCGATGGTGGCGTTAAGGGCGGTGTTGACCTCGATCATACCCGTGTCGTAGTAGGCGCCCCACATGCCGGGCGTGAGCGAGCATGCCCAAAAGCACAGGCTCACGGCCAGATTGACCAGCAGCGCGAGGATAGAGATTTTGATGGATGCCTTGGCGCCAAAGCGCTTGCAAATCATGTCCTGGCACAAAAACGAAACCCAGCTCACCACAAAGCCGCAATCGAGTGCCAGATACGGCAGGCTGATAAGCTCTTTGTTGGCCAGCAGGTTCATCATGATGACGCTCACGAAAAACAGCGAAACCGTTGCCGCGGGAATGCTCCGCAACAGGACCTTGTAGTCCTCCATGACCTTCTTGATCATTATGTACTCCTTTGGTTTTAGGTTTAACGAGCAGGATATCGGACCCG
Source organism: Collinsella sp. TM05-37 (assembly GCF_003436455.1). NCBI lineage: Bacteria > Bacillati > Actinomycetota > Coriobacteriia > Coriobacteriales > Coriobacteriaceae > Collinsella > Collinsella sp. TM05-37. Next base: position 128,166 of record NZ_QSPN01000001.1, read on the forward strand.
AACTGCTCGGACGCCCCGGTCTTGAGACGACGGTGGGTATGATAGCCGCTCACACGGCATCAGGCAAGCAAACGGCGCGGCAGCCCCGCCAGGCTGCCGCGCCGGCACACTAAAACGCTACGTTGCCAAACTCCGACAGGATAAGGTCGGGATTGTGGTCGGTTGCCCAGTCCACGTTCCACGGGCTCGTGAACAGCAACAGCTTACCGCCGCGCATGTCCTCGACGCGCAGCGTGTCGCGCGTGAGCGAAAGGCCCGGGATGTCGATGGTGTCGGGGTCGTTCTGAATCCAGCGGATGTCCGTATAGGGCAGCGGCTGGCGACGAACCTCAACACGGTATTCGGCCTTGAGGCGGCGCTCGAGCACCTCAAACTGCAGTACGCCGACCACGCCCACGATGACGCTCTCCATACCGGCGCCCAGCTCGCGGAAGATCTGGATGGCACCCTCCTGGGCAAGCTCCTCCATGCCCTTTACGAACTGCTTGCGCTTGAGCGTGTCGACCTGCGTGATACGGGCGAACATCTCGGGGGCAAACGTCGGGATCTGCGGATACTGCACGTGGCGCTTGCCGGAGCACACGGTGTCGCCGATGCTAAAGATGCCCGGGTCGAACAGGCCCACGATATCGCCCGCATAGGCCTCGTCCACGATGGCGCGGTCGTCGGCCATCATCGAGGTGCCCGTCGCCAGCTTGAGCTTGCGGTTGCCCTGCATATGGAAGGCGTCCATGCCGCGCTCGAACTTGCCCGAACAAATGCGCACAAAGGCGATGCGGTCGCGGTGGTTCTTGTCCATGTTGGCCTGGATCTTAAACACGAAGCCGCTAAAGTCGTTCTCGGCGGGCGCGACCGGCTCGCTGGTGAGCGTATCGGTATAGGCACGCGGCGTCGGGGCCAGACGCAGGAACTCTTTAAGGAAGGGCTCCACGCCAAAGTTGGTGAGCGCCGAGCCAAAGAACGCCGGGCTCAGCTTGCCGCAGGCCACGGCATCCAAGTCGAGCTCGTCGCCGGCGCCATCGAGCAGCTCGATGTCGTCCATCAGGTTCTTGTGGTTCTCTTCGCCAATAAGCTCATCCATGGCCGGATCGCCCAGCTCGGCCTCGACCTCGGCGACCTTCTTGGTGGCGTTGGCGTGGCCGTCGCCTTCAAAGGCAATGACGCGACGGGTCTGACGATCGAACACGCCGCGGAAGTTGCGCCCGCTGCCGATCGGCCAGTTCATGGGATACGTATTGATCCCCAGAACATTCTCGATCTCTTCCATGAGCTCAAAGGGATCGCGAGCCTCGTGGTCGAGCTTGTTCACAAAGGTAAAGATGGGAATATGGCGCAGCGTACAGACCTTAAAGAGCTTTTTGGTCTGGGCCTCGACGCCCTTAGCGCCGTCGATGACCATGACTGCGGCGTCGGCGGCCATAAGGGTACGGTAGGTATCCTCCGAGAAGTCCTGGTGGCCGGGGGTATCGAGAATGTTGACGCAGGCGCCGTTATAGGTGAACTGCAGTACCGAGGAAGTAACGGAGATACCGCGCTCCTTCTCGATGTCCATCCAGTCCGAGACGGCATGCTTGGCCGAGCTCTTGCCCTTAACCGAGCCGGCAGTCTGGATGCTGCCGGTATAGAGCAGCAGCTTCTCGGTAAGCGTGGTCTTACCGGCGTCCGGGTGGCTGATGATCGCGAATGTGCGGCGCGACGAGATTTCATCCGACAGGCTTGCCATGCGGATCCTTTCTTGCATTGAGTGCATTACATCGATGTAACCGCACCATTGTAGCCGCGAAATCCCGCCATAGAGCACCTGTCAGGACAAATTCATCAGCCATGCTCGCTGTGTAGTGGGCAGCCGCCTTACGGACTGTCTCGATCTGTAACAGAAAGACGGGTTTTGAGGCTCCACCTGTTACAGATTGAGACAAACGGACAGGCCCGCCAACACAATCTCAATCTGTAACATTTAGCCGCCCAAATCGGGTCTAACTGTTACAAATCGAGATAAACGGAAAGGCAGGCAGCCAATGTCTCGTTCTGTAACATCTAGCCGCGCAAATCGACTCTTACTGTTACAGCTTGAGACAAATAGGCAGGCGGACAAATAACAACTCAATCTGTAACAGCAAACGACCCAAAACGAACCTAGGTGTTACAGATTGAGATTGTTTTGGAATAAGCGCGACACCGGCAGGCTATTCCACATTTAGCTCTTGTAGAACTGTACATAGTGTATATATACTGTGCTTACCGGTTATATACACGTGTAGCCCAACAGCTAAGGAGCCGCTGTGGACATCATCCTATCCAATTCGAGCGACAAGCCCATCTACGAGCAGATATCCTCGCAGGTCAAAGCCCAAATCCTTTCGGGCACACTCGCTGCGGGAGCCAAACTCCCCAGCATCCGCGCACTCGCGAGCGACCTGGGCGTGAGTGTCATCACGACCAAGCGCGCCTACGCCGACCTGGAGCAACTCGGGTTTATCTGCACCGTGCAGGGCAAGGGCTGCTTTGTCGCCGAGGGCAACCGGGAACTCTTGCGCGAAAACCAGCTCTGCCATATCGAAGAGTTGCTTGCGCAGGCCGCTACGCAGGCCGAAACCTTGGGCGTCACGCGCGACAAATTGCACGAGATGCTCGACCTTGTAGCCCCCGAAACCATGCAGTAGCCATCTGCAAGAAAGGCTATACCATGCAAAACTTACTAGAACTCAAAGGCGTCTCACGCCGCGTAAGCGACCGCTTTTCCCTACGCGATGTCACACTCACCGTGGAGCCCGGCCAGATCGTCGGCTTTGTGGGCGCAAACGGCGCCGGCAAAACAACGACCATTCGCGCCGCGCTCGGGCTCATAAAGCTCGATGCCGGCGAGGTGCACCTGTTTGGGCAGCGCTGCGACGCCGACGCGCCCGATGAGACGCAGTGTTGTCTGCGCGCTCGTGTCGGCCTCGTGCTGGACACATGCCCCTTCCCTTCCACACTTAAGGTGTCCAAAGTTGAAGCACTCGTAAGTCCAGCGTACCCCACCTGGAGCCATGGCACCTTTGCCGACCTCATCAGCCGATTTGGCCTTGACCCCAAAGCCAAGGTCAAAGACCTCTCCCGCGGCATGGGCATGAAGCTGCAGCTCGCCTGTGCGCTCAGCCACAATGCCAAGCTGCTCGTTTTGGACGAAGCCACCGCGGGCCTCGATCCCATGGCGCGTGAGGAACTACTCGATGAGCTGCTCGCCTTTGTTTCCGACGGCCAGCGCAGCGTACTGCTCTCGAGCCACATTACGTCCGACCTCGATCGCGCCGCCGATCGCGTCATCTGCATCGATAAAGGCTCGATTGTATTTGACCTGCCACGCGAGGACATTACCGACCGCGCCGGCATCGCCCACTGCACGCAAGCACAGGCCGCAGAGCTCATGGCTTGCGTCGAAGGCGCCCGTGCCGCCCGCCACGCCTATAGCGTGGACGTGCTCGTGCCCAACCGTCGCGAAACGCTCGAGGCCTTCCCCGAGATTCCCTGCGATCGGGCAACCATTGATAACTATCTTCGCCTCATGCTGAAAGGGGCTTCGAAATGAAACGCGCCTTTATGTCCGAGCTCGCCATCGTTCGCACGCTCGTCCCGAGCATCGCGGGCGTCGGCCTATTCATATTCGTCGTGCTGACCCTCGCCAACGCATCGGATGTTGATTCCGGCATGAGTGCCGGCGCCTGCGCGGTCAGCGCCATGTCGCCCATCATGGTCATGAGCTCGCTGGCCGGCTTCGACAATCAAAACGGATGGGAGCGCTATCGGGCAACGCTGCCCATCTCGCGCAAAGACATCATCTGCGCACGTTACCTGTGTATCGTTTCTTTCTCGGCCATCATGGCATGTGCGGCTGCACTGTTGAACATCGTCACCATCCCACTGTTCAATAATGCAGGCATCCCCCCGACGGGACAGGCCGTCTTTGAGATTACAATTGCCTCGGCAGCCTCGATGCTCATCTCCCTCATGATGGTGTTTTTGGCGCAACCGTTGTTCTTTCGATTTGGACACATGGAGGCGCTGCGCCTGTCCGTTGGTCTGTTTGCCTTGCTCGGATGCCTTGCCATAGCCACGCTGAGCTCCTCCAACCCCATCAGCAACTGGCTCATGTCGATTGCCGGGGCAAATCCCGATCCCGCCGTCCTCGGCTGCCTGTGCGCAGGAATTGCCGTCCTGGCCCTCGTGCTCTTTGCACTGAGCTGCGCCATCAGCACCAAGGTCTATCGAGCGCGCGACCTGTAGGCAGGCGCGGTATCATCGGGCATGCGCCGTAGGTCTGGCGCGGTCTTTTTGGGAGGCGCTCAACCCGTGTCGTGGGTTACAGCAGCATTTTGGAAATAACGACCCGTCAGGGGCACAAGCTCAAGTTGAACACCCTCACACCGGGCTTGAGATGTTTGTATTGACCGTGCACCGCCGCGCTACTTGCGCAGCGGCTTGGGCAGCGGAATGCCAGCAGCGATAACGGCGGCGATGATCATGCAGACGATGCCCTTGAGCGGGAAGCACATGAGCAGCAAGCCCACGACCATAACGGGCTGGCGCATGACGGCACCCATCGTCGAGGCGGTACAGACGGCGACGCAAAAGACCGGATCGGCGCCGGTGAGAATGGCAAGGCCATAGCCCAGGCTCACACCCGAGAAGATAACCGGGAAGAAGTGGCCGCCACGCCAACCAAGGTTGATGAGGGCGGGCGTCAGCATGGCCTTGACCAGACCGGTCAAAATAAGCACGCCGGCGGGAATGGTCAGGTAGGTTTCCATGAGCACGTCGGCCTGGGTCTCACCGGCAAACATGGTGTAGGGCAAGACCGTTCCGCAGATGGCGAGCGCCAGACCGGCTAGCATGGCCTTGACGACAGGACGCTCCCCTATGGCATGGGACAGCGTCTCGCTCGCGTGCTCAGAGACAAAGTACAGCCAGCCGCAGATTGTTCCGATCAGCGACAGAGGAATGAGCCAGGTAAGCTCCAGGTTGCCCACCACGGCGGCCTCGAACCTGGGCATACCCATGCCGCCGCCCACAAGCTGGCCAAGCAGCAGGTAGATGCCCAGGCCGCCGGCAATCGCAATGCCGTAGACCACGGTCTTTTGCGCCTTGGGCAGCCTGATGGTGATCTCGTCGGACGCGGACTCATCGTCATTAGCGCCCTGGCCGTCGGCGCTACCGGCAAGCGGCGCCACAAAGCCAAAGACGGGCGCGGTAAAGAGCGCCGTCAGGGCAGCCTGGGTACCCAGCAGCGTGAGCTCCCTAAACTCGGCGCCAAAGCGGCGCATGCGGTCACCGACCCAGCTGCACAGGCCCGCGATGACGCCGGTCAGGCCGGCTTCCGGTCCAATACTTCCGCCAAACAGTAACGGTAGCAATGCCGCGAGCGAAAGCTTGCCCAGATTGTCGTACGGGTAGCGTCCATCTTGCTTGACCTTGGCCATCACCTGGTTGAGGTCGTCGGTCTTGGTGCCCGTAAGCTTTTCGTACAGACCGATCAGCAGGCCGCCCAGCAAGCAGACGAAAAACGGGTAGGGCAAAAAACCGAACGGACCACTCGCGAGCTCGGGCGAAGCGACGCCCAGCGCGTGCGGAATCTCGGTCCATAGATAGTCGATGCCGTGCTCCATCGCAAAGAAGAACAGCCAGACCGCGGCGCCCGCAAACGCACCGGTCACAGCCACGCTCACTAAAAACAGCGCACGGTTTTTGGGTCTTGCAAGGTTATCCATCGGGGCCTCCCGTTGGTCAAAAGCGACAAAGATAACTTTTATTGTAAGACGGGCGCAGCGCGGGCGGGCCAACCATCTGCGCTGCGAACGGCGCCGTTGGGCGCCGCACGCGCGCTAAGCCTAAGACTTAACTGCCGATAATCGATGCAATCTCGTGCATGTCATCGGCAAAGTAGATGCCTTGCTGGCGCTGCGGACTCGACAATCCCTTTTCGATCATGTGCCCGAGCAGGGCTTTGAGGTCGTTGTAGTACCCATCCAGGTTGTACAAAATGCACGGCGCGCTCAGATGTCCCAGCGACACGGCAGACATGACCTCGGCAATTTCCTCGAGCGTGCCCGTACCGCCCGGAAAGGCGATGAATGCATCGCCGAGCCCGATCATCTTGGCCTTGCGCTCGGCCATGTCGCTCGTCACGATAAGGTCGTCGATACCATCGTGCTGATACTCCGCCTCGATAAAAAAGCTTGGCTCCACGCCGGTCACGTGTCCGCCGGCATCGAGCACGCTATCGGCAAGCGCGCCCATCAGGCCCGACTTGGACCCGCCGTACACAAGCGCGTGTCCGTTGGCGCCGATCCAGTTGCCCAGCTCCTGCACCGCGGGCAGAAACGCCGGATCATTGCCGGCGCTGGCACCCAGGTACACGGTGATATTCATATTCAGTCCCCCTCATTGTGACGCGCGGCGCCCGCTCTAGCGTTGGCGGCGCCGATATTCGCGCACGCGGCGCGACAGGTCAGCGAGCTCGTCACGATCGAGTTCTTCCAAATGCTCAAGATCGTCCATAAAGCGCGCCATGGTGTCCTTTTGGCGCAGTTTAATGAGCGTATTGCAGTAGTTCACCGCCACGCCCGTGAGCATGGCGATGTAGAAGATGCTAATAACGCTCAAGACGACGGTAATAGCGCGGACAACCGGTGTTTCGGCCGGAATATCGCCAAAGCCGATCGTCGATACGGTCTCAAAGCTAAACCAGAGGCCATCGCCAAACGTAAGGGTCGTGGGCTCGGACAGCCAGACAGCCGTCGAGCACAGCAGATAGAAGATAAGAAACAGGCCCGTGATGCGCGCAAAGCCAGCTTGGCGCAACACGTCGGCAAGCGTCCTCAGTCTTTTCATCGCAGCCCCTTCCGCAAATAGCAATCGCATTTGGTCGGTATTGTCCCACGCCTTCCCCGCAAACGGAACCAGTCATCGGGGACGCTTCTGGACGACGGGTTATGAAGGACCGCCCCCGTGGCAAAACGAGATACGTTTCAATCTGCGACAAATAGGACATCCCCACAGGCCTCACGGCCCGAACGAGTATCTTGATATAGGCATCCCGCCCACCACCGTGCCCGCAGCACGCAAAAAGAAAGGGAGTCCACAATGTTTAGGCCTCTTCGCAGAAAAAAGCGCGCCATCACCGATAAACAGGCGCGAGAGCTGCTCGCCGATTGCAAGCGCGGCGTTTTTGCCGTCAACGGCGACGATGGTTATCCCTATGCCATTCCCGTCAACTACTTCTTTGACACCGAACACGACAAAATTTACTTTCATGGTGCCAAGGCAGGACACAAGGTCGACGCACTCAAACGAAACGACAAAGTCTGCTTTACCGTCTATGGCAATGTTTGGTTCGAGGATGACGACTGGGCACCCTATGTTCAGAGCACCGTGGTTTTTGGCCGTTGTCGCCTCGTGAACGATAACCCGGCATTTGTCGAAGATAAAATCCGCCAGCTCGCCCTCAAATACTACCCTTCCGCCGAGGAGGCCGAAGAGGAAATCAAACAAAGCATAAGGGGCGTCCAGCAATATGAAATTACGGTTGAGCACCTTTGCGGCAAGCAGATTCAAGAAAAGTAGCAAACGCGGAAAACGTGCTCGCAGCCCTCTGTGCTCTAATGCGCCCACGCACGCTGACGGCGTGGGCGCAGACCGCGGCGGCCGAATCGCTTGCCCCCTATGCCCCAAAAACATAACGGTTCAGGCGGTCGCACGCCTCCCTTACGCGCGAAAGCGGCAGCGCCAGATTCACGCGAATGTGGCAAGACCCGTGGAACGGACGGCCGTCCTGATAGCCCACGCCCACACGCGCGCCCTCGTCGAGCAGCCACTGAATATCGCGCCCATGCACGCGGCACCACTCCGTGCAGTCCAGGAATACCATGTACGTGCCCTGCGGGCGCGAATAGGACACGCCCTCAAAATGCTCGTCCACGTAATCGCAGAAGTAGTCAATGTTGCCCTCGATAACCTCGTTGAGCTCATCGAGCCACTCGTAGCCCTGCGGCTGGTAGGCACCGATAAGCGCGTGCATCGAAAGGACATTCATCTCGTTGTAGTGGGTCTTATTGGACACGGCGCACACGCGGTCGCGCAGCGTCTCGTTATAGATGATGTGGTAGCTTCCGACCAGACCCGCCAGGTTAAACGTCTTGCTCGGCGCATAGAGGGCGACCGTGCGCATGCGGGCATCCTCGCTCACCGACTGCGTCGGGATATGCTTGTGGCCGGGCAAGATAATGTCGGACCAGATCTCGTCCGAGATCACCACGCAATCGTGCTGGCGATAGATGTCCATGGCGCGCTCAATCTCATCGTGCTCCCATACGCGGCCGCAGGGGTTATGTGGCGAGCAGAACACCGCGGCATGGACGTGGTTTTGGGTGAGTTTGCGTTCCATGTCCTCAAAGTCCATGCGCCACACGCCCCGGTCGTCGAGCTTAAGCGGGCTGTGGACAATGCGATAGCCCGCGGCTTCGATGGACTTGGTAAAGCCGATGTAGGTAGGGCTGTGGACCAGCACCGCATCGCCCGGCTGGACATACGCCCGCAGGGTCGACACGACACCGCCCAGCACGCCGTTCTCGTAGCCGATATGCTCCGGGAGCAGGCCCTCGACGCCATTACGGCGGCTCTGCCATTCGATGATGCGGTCGAAGTACTCGTCGCGCGGATCGAAATAGCCAAACATGGGATGCTGGGCGCGCTGAATGATGTGCTCCTGGACCGTGGGCACCGTGGCAAAGTTCATGTCCGCCACCCACATGGGGATGCGGTCGAAGCCCTCGTCGGGCGCGTTCGGAGCCATGCCAGGGATCTCGCCCCAGGAGTCAACGGCGATGGCGTCCATGCCGTGGCGGTCGATAAGAGAAGTAAAGTCGTATTTCATGCTGAGCTCCCGTGCAAAGCGGATTGTTTTGGTAGGCGTTATTGTCCACCAGCGTGGGCGATTTTGGCACGGGGTTTGGCGTTGAATTTGGCGAGCGCCATCGAATGGCTGGCTAGCCCCGCGCGTCGTTGACGGCGGTTACCGTCAACTTGGATCCGTCAACCGTAAACGATATGTCGAGCCCAGCGTAAGCCAAGTGGTAAATGCGGTTTGGCTCGTGCTTGCTACCCGCGCGGCGCGGATCTTGGCGAAGAACCTCAACCAACCCGGGGAGCTTTGTGGACGGGACCATCTCCTGCAGCGCTTGCGGGAAGTCAACGTCGAGCTCTTGCCACGGCGCATCCTCAATCCAGCCGCCGGTCGCATCCGGGTGGCAATCCGCAAACGGAATGTAGGGCTTAATGTCGTAGATGGGCGTGCCGTCGCGCAGATCGGCCCCTAGCACATGAATGATGGGGCCATCGTCGGTAAGCTCGACATGATCGAGTTTGACGCAGGTGAGACCGATGGGATTGGGGCGGAACGGACTACGCGTGGCAAATACGCCCACGCGCTCGGCTCCACCCAGGCGCGGCGGGCGCACGGTTTTCGACCATTTTGCGTTGGTGCCGGACCTGTCCTGCGCCTTGGCATCGGCGGCGATGTCTTCGGCCGTGCCGCCGGGTGTTCCGTTTTCAAAGCGCCAGAGCAGCCACAGGTGAGAGAAGGAGTCCAGACCCTCAGCTGCCGCGCTAGAGGCAAATTCCGGCTCAAAGACGATGCGTCCCTGCAGATGGGGCGCCAAAAAGCTGTTGCGCGGGATGCCGAACTTCTGCGGCAGGTCGGTATGTATGTGTGCAATAGGTTCCATGCCGGTCATTGTACGGCATGGAGGTGTGGAGCGTTGTGCGCAATTCTTTGTCGCGGTCCCCCGTCGTGCAACCAACGGTTGCTTGGAAGGGCGCCTGCCGCCGCGTATGCTTAAGCCATCAACCAGCAGAAAGGAGCCATTATGGCCTTTGCAGAAAAGCTCATTGCTGTCCGTCGCGCCCATCACCTTACCCAAGAGCAGCTCGCCGCCAAGCTCTACGTCACGCGCCAAGCTGTGAGTCGCTGGGAGCGTGGCGAAGTCATCCCAGGCATCGACATGATGAAGCTCATTGCCGCCGTGACCGGAGAGCCACTGTTCCACCTGCTCGAAATGCCCGAGCACTATTGCCAGAGCTGCGGCATGGTGCTCACACCCGATGACTGCGGCACCGATGCCGTGGGCGCCAGGACCGATCATTACTGCAAGTGGTGCTACGACCATGGTAAGTACACCTACGACACCACGATGGAGGCGATGATAGAGGATTGTGCCCCGCGGCTGGCACATAACACCGGCATGTCGCTCGACGAAGCCGTCTCGCTCATGGGCGCCGTGCTGCCGCAACTGGAGCGCTGGCGCTCCGTGCACGAAAACGAGGAGCGCTACGGTGCCGAGGCGCGGGCGCGCTATGGCGACGAAGCGATCGACGCCGCAAACGAAGCACTGCTGGATATGGATCCCGAGACATGGAACGACATGAAGGAACTTGAACGCGCTATTCTGGGCCAGCTCTCGATTGCCATGGGCGACGGCGATCCAAAGAGTAACGAAGCCCGCAAGCTTGTCGCAATGCACCGCCGATGGATTGGCCTTAACTGGGGACACGAGCCCCAGGACGAAGCATACCTGGGCCTCGCCAATGGTTATCTTGCCGACCAGCGCTTTGTTGACTACTACGACAAGCCCTGCGGCACCGGAGCCACGGCGTTTCTGGTACAGGCCATCGAGTCGTCGTTGACGCGTGCATAGACCGCGACGACTTTGGGTATTTCAATCGAAACCTCAACCGATTGGAGACCTATGACTACCGATCATGAGCTCGCGCTGTACGTTATGACCGGCTGCCCGTATTGCATAAAGGTCAAGCGCTTTTTGGCCGATAACGGCGTGACCATTCCCGAACGCGATATCTCGACCGACCCCGATGCCGAGCAGACGCTCATCGCCGTCGGCGGAAAGCGCCAGGTTCCCTGCCTGTTCATCGACGGCAAACCACTCTACGAGTCGAGCGACATCATCGCGTGGGCACAGAAGAACCTGCTCTAGTACGCGCATTGCAACCGACCACCCCAACCCATACGGCCAAACACGTACGCTAGCATCCAAAGTCGACATTTTTTCGACATCTTTGGATGCTGGCGTACATTTTTTTGCAACATAGTCATCGGGGACGTTCTTAAATGACTACCTAATGACTAGTTATCATATTTATAGAACATATGTTTGCGATCTATGCTATACTCACTTCAAGGCATGAGATGAGTCGAGAGTTCCTGCGGAGGTCCCCAATGACACGCTGGAGCGAGCTCGGTAAGTAAGATCGGTGGTTATCGCACTCGTCCATCTCAGACAGGCCGCGCTCCTGTTCGTCGTCGCCAGCAAAGAACGACACTCACAACCAAACGTTCCCGTTATCCGTGAGTCACACAGGAGTGCATCGTTATGGCAAAACAATTATCAGCCCAAAATCTCATCGAGCCCGCGCCATCAGACGAAGGATACGTCTGTGCGTCTGCCAGAGACGTCCTCGAACACGCTCGTTCCCACGTTGAACGTGCCACCAACTCGACGATGGTCGAGGCATATGAGGACAATACGGGCTCTTCTATCAGACATTCCTAATTCTCGACACACCGTGTCATGAATTGAGTTGGTCTCGCCATCGAAAACTGATGAAGACGAGTTCACCGACGCCCTAGAACCACACGCAGGACATCAACGAAAAAGGCAGTCGGTCACTTTATTATGAGCAATACGAGGGGAATTAGACATGGGATACCAGGAATCACTGATTCGAGTAAACAGCTTGGCAGAAATCGCCGGTATAGAGAAGGCCATTGCCGAATCCGAAGAACTCCAAACCTTAGAATATCTCATATGCGTTTGCGGGGCCAAAGCCAAGGGCGACCTTTACTGCGACAACACCTTCATGGGTTCTCGCCCCCTTAGCGACATCAAACCCAACGAGGAACCGATTATAAGGGCTGGGGATCTATTTGCCGTCGTCGCAGGCGCAAGGCTGTACCAACCTTTTCTCTGGATCGACTGCATCGCAGGAATCTCCGATCCAGGATACGAGGAGCTCATGGAGGACTTTCCGCTCGATATCCCACGGCAAGAGGCAATCATCCATCCAGAAGAGGCAAAAAAGGCAGAAATATTCATGAGAAGGAGCCTGAACCAAAGCTATAGCCGTGTCATGCGAGGCGAACACCCCATCCAGCTTCCTGAAGAATTCATCAACCCACCTGTTCTCAATCCTGAATCCCCAATGGCATGCTAGCCAAAACAGGCTGCTTAACCGTATTAACTGCTTGTATTTTTGTCTACAAAACTGTATACATAAAGAGAGGTCCTTATGGAGCTCATCGCAATCCACCCCCATGCCCTCAAACACGGGCTGACAGAGGCGGATATTATATGCGCCTGGAACTCCGCTTTCGCATGGTTTAGACGTGATCTTGAAAATGGAGGCATCGATTACGTTCTCGTTGGACTTGATGGAAGAAGTCGCCTCATGGAGCTCATCGCCCGATGTTGCCCCGACCGAGATGGTTACATCATTTACCACGCCCTTGTCCCTCCCACGCGCAAGGTGCTCAGGGAAATCGGAATCGATCGATAGGAGGCGCTATGGACGCTAAGCAGCTCGAAAAGATGATGGGGTTTGCTCCCGGTGAGCTAGAGAAAGTCGCAGCGGCATACGAAAAAGATGAGTGGCCGAAGGGCCACACCGTCAAGTTGGGAAGGCCGCCGATTTCCGATGAACCAAGCGTTGTTTTATCGGCACGTGTGGGCGAATCAGTTCTTGAAGCATTTGACGCTAAGGCAGAACGCCATGGGCAAACGCGCACGGAGCGACTCAGGGAACTCATTACACTCGATGCAATGATTGCCTAGTCCCCTGCCGAACCAAACATGCACGCCAGCATCCAAAGTCGACATTTTTCGACATCTTTGGATGCTGGCGTACAGCTTTTTGCATGAGCCCGGCACAGGTAGTCATTGGGGACGTTCTTAAATGACTAGTCGCTAAAGAACGTCGCAGGCGTCTAGTCGCTAAAGAACGTCGCAGGCGACTACATTTAGCCGCAAAAGCGGGCAGCGGGCGCAAGCGGCTGTTCACGAAAGACGCGCTCAACAGCGGCGCGGTATTCATCGATCTTTTTGGTCTTGCGTACGAGCTTGTGAACGGTCGCGGGATCGGCGAAGGCGCATTTGGCGTAGAACCACCACTCTTTCATGCGAAAGACCGCGTTGCCCCCAATCTCGTCCGTATAAGCCGAAAACAGCATGTCGTGGAAGCGTTGCAGCTCAGCGGCGGTGGCGGCAGGGCCGCCCTTAACCATGCTAGCCAGCGCGGGATTCGCAAGCAAGCCGCGCCCCAACATTACGTGGCGTGTTCCGGGATAGGCTTCCACCAGCGCATCCATGTCCTCAAGATCAAAGATGTCGCCGTTATAGGCCACGGGGAACGGCGCCCGCTCCAGCGTCTCGCCGTAAAACTCTTTGCGCGGCGAGCCCGTATAGCGGTCCTTTTGCACGCGCGGATGCACGATCAGCTCTGCCAGCGGCATGCGGCAATAGAGGTCGAGCACGCGCTCGTACTCGTCATCGTGCTCGAGCCCCAACCTGGTCTTAACCGACACCGGCAAGGGCGAGCGTTCGCACACGTCGCTCAAGAACACCTCGAGCTCATCCAGGTTGCGCAGAAAGCCCGAACCCTTGCCTTTGGCGACAACCGTACCCGAGGGGCAGCCAAGGTTGAGGTTGACCTCGCGGTAGCCCATATCGGCAAGCACCTGCGCCGCCCACACAAACTCGTCCGCATTCTTGGACATCAGCTGGGGCACCACGTTAAGTCCCTGGTTATTGGCAGGGTCGACCTCTTTAAACGCCTTGCCGCCAAAGCGGTTGCCCACCCGCGGCGGCGGCAAAAACGGCGTGTAATAACAATCGAGCGCGCCGAAGCACTCCGCATGCACGCGACGAAACACATGCCCGGTAATGCCCTCCATAGGGGCCAGCGATAAATACATCAACATCCACTCTCAGATCAATGTGACAAAGGGACTGTCCCTTTGTCACATAATACGCCCCTGTCATCGCACTTTTGCTGTATGAACGAGCGCCCATCGAGGGCGGGGGTTCTCTATACTGAGTCACATATAACGGTATCGCGCCAAAGGAGAACGCTATGACCACGTCGCAGATATCCCTGCTCGCGCTCATCTTGGTTGGGGGCAGCGGCATCCTGCTTATCGGAGTGAGCGCGCTCATGAAAGCCGCCGCTCGCAGGAAAGCCGAAGCCTGCACCGCTGCGACCAGGGGAACGGTCGTTGATCACCGTTTTACGGGCGAAGGCAGGATGTATCCCGTTTTGGAATACACCGTCGACGGCACGCAATACCGCGCGAAAAAACAATTCCGTGGCATAAAGATCAAAAGCTTGTCGGGACTCCCCATCCGCACGCAAGCCACCGCCTACGAAGACGCCAAGGGCTGGCTGCACGTGCAGACAGCCCCCATCGCCCGCCTAGGCACCCTCGCGGAGCAGCTTTGGCCCCTCGGTAGCCAAATGACCGTGTACTACAACCCCAGCAACCCAGACAAAAGCTATGTCGAACGCCCTATCGTAGGCAACTTTGCCACACTGATGTTCAACATCGCAGGTTTCTCGCTCATCGCGGTGGGCATCTTGCTCTATGTTCTTATCCAGCGCTAGCTTAGACTGTCGCACCCCGCACCCCCGCGTGCAGCAACGATCGCCACGACAACAAGGACCAGCCATGGCAACAATTTCCGAACAAGAACGCAAGCGTATCCAGCGATACTGCATCTATCCCAAGATTGCCGGTGCAGCGCTTGCCATGGCGTTCGTGCTGCCTTTTTTGATCATTCCCTTCGAAATGATCGACGATATCGTCTTCCATCACGAAGGCTTCCAAGAGACGGGCATGATGACCGCCTTGGCGCTCACTGCCATCGAACTCGTCATATTCTGCTACTGCGCGCTCGCGCCGCGCTTTGGCATGCGCGGCAAGCAGTGGAAGGAAATGCAGCACCGACTCGTCGTCGAGCAGACCGAGAAAGACCGCTCGGCACAAATCGCAGGCGTTATCGGTACGCAGGCTGCCGCGCGCCTGCTTAAGAACAGCGATAACGAGACCGCGCGCAACCTGGGCGGCGCGGCAGAAGTCGCCGCTGCCGTAGGCGCCGTCGCCACCGCAGCGGACGTACTTACCGAAAGCTATGCCAACGCAAAGGCCATGGCGGAGGCCTATAGCGTGCCTATCCCCCGTGCAAAAAAGTGGATCATCGCACTTGTGGCGCTGCCCCTCGCAATCGTGTGCGGTGCTTATATCCCGCAGCTGGCACAGGGAAACATCGAGATGCAGGAGAATGCCGCGGCCGCGGCCGAGCAGATCGCCATCGCCCGCAAGACGCTAGAGCCCGCATGCGAGTACGTGTCCGCCGATGACCCCTACGAGCGATATCAAGATTACGGCTATCATGTCCGCGGCTATCTGCACGAAGGCGACTCCGACGCCCAGAAGACCTATACGTATCTGGACTTTGACAACAAGGGGACGCTCAAGGAAGTGAGCTACGCGGCAGAGGTCGACCCCAGCGCGAGCCTCGAGGATAACCTTGCCCGCATCGAACGCGAGCTTGACGAGCTTTCCTCCGCTGTCCATACCATAGACGTCAAGACCGTGAGCCCCGAGCTCCTAGCACCGCAAAAGCTCCCCGAAGAGTTTAGGCAAGCTTTTTTGAACGGTTCGCTCTACGAGAGAATCTCTATCAGGACGAGCGACGACCCCATCAAAGCGTATTACTCGTTTGACACGGAGCCCGAGGATGAATTTGACGAGTACACCCATCCAAGCATCCGCATCACGTTGATGGGCAAAACGAGCTAGGCGCCCAATGTGACAAAGGGACTGTCCCTTTGTCACATTCCATGAAAAAGGGCACCGGCGTTAGCCGATGCCCTAAAGCTGCTACAGATTAACTCCTACAGCGTATGACTAAGACGAATCGAACTACTCGTCCCAAGAGAGGCTCTTACCAGTCTTCTTTGCCAGCAGCAAGAACAGACCGATGATGACGTTGCATGCAATACAGAAGATGAAAACGCCCTGGAAGGAGCCGACAAGCTCGTACACCTTCATCATGACGGGCATGCCAAAGGCGCCGACGATATAGCCCACGGAGCAGATGAGCGCGAAGATGCGACCAAAGTCACGGGAGCCAAAGACGTCCATCACCAAAACGGTCAGAGCGGTGCCGGCGATGACGTACATGACGTCGTTAACACCGGCAGCAAGAATGCTGAGCGTCGAGTTGCCGCTGCTCATCATGAGCATGACAAAGGAGAGAATCGAGACGGCGAGCCAGCTCAGAATGGCCTTGGTGCTGCCAAACTTATCGCAGGTGGTACCGACGATCGGATTGAGGAACAGGTCGAACAGCGATGCGGCGGAAACCATGAAACCACCCACCATGGGGCTAAAGCCGACCTCGGCGGCATAGGTGGGGAACAGCTGGTTCATGCAGCAAGTAAGCTGAACGAGGCAGAGGAAGCCGATGCAGAAGAAGAATGCAGGCGACTTAATAGCGCGTGCATAGCTGACGCCACGTGCACCATCCTCGGTCGTCTCCTCGGTCTCGGCGACCGTCTCGCCTTCGACATAGCCATATGGCAGCATGCCCTTGTCCTGGGGCTTATAGCGGATAATCAGGATGGAAGCGGGGAGAATGAGCACGGCGGAGACGCCAGCGAGCACCAGATAACCAGTCCTCCAGCCAGCAGCCTCAATGACAGAGGTGATGACGGGGCTCATGATGAGCATGTAAATCGAGTTCACTGCCCAAGCGAGACCAATTGCCAGGCCGCCAGATTTTTTGAACCACTGGTCAATAACATCGGACATGGCAACACCGGTAGTGAAGGCGAAGCAAACGCCAATCAAGGCGCCAGCTGCGATGAACATCCAGACTTCGGTGTAGAAAGCCATGCCTGCACCAGCGGCGAGCAGAATAAGCTCGACGACGGGGAGCCAAAACTTGCCAACAACCTTGGGGATGAGTTTTCCGACAAACGGAAGAGCCGCTGCAAGACCAATGAGCGTTGCAGTGAAGTAATACGAGAAGATGGAGTAGTCAAATCCGAACTCCTCGCACACGGGCGCGACGAAGGAGCCAGCGATTACGCTATAGGAACCGGTCGTACCGGCAGACATGAGGCCGAGCGCGATCACGAGAACCCATGCGTAAACCTTGCTGCTCTTTAACTTTGCATTTTCCATTGATACAGCTCCTAGAGACCCAGAAGGGCGCACATAACGGCCTTGATGGTGTGCTGACGGTTCTCTGCCTCACGGAAGATGACCGACGCGTTGGCCTCAAAGCACTCGTCCGCAATCTCAAAGCCCTCGGTGATGATTTCACGATGCAGGTCGTTCTCGCACTGGTCGAGCAACATCTTGCCAACGCGGTGATTTGCGTTGTGAACAGAGGGGAGCTCGTGCATGCAGAAGATGTCGGGGTTGTTGGTGCGCTTGCACAGCTCACTGGTGACGCGATAGGGGTACAGGGACTCGGCGTCGCCAAGCCAAGAGTTGTAGTCGTCGGGGTCCAGAACCTCATCGCCGCACTCGGGGTTGATGTAGCGCCACTCCTCGGTAACGATTACGTCGACACCGTCCAGAGCATCAAGGTCAGAGGTGATGGTGAAGGTCCTGTTGGGCGCGTACTTGGCGTAGCAGGCCTCGACCTCCTCGATCATTTCCTTGCACATCTGGTGACGGAGGTCGTCGGGGCCGATAGCGAGGAAGTCCATGTCGAGCATCGCGCACAGACGGCCATACCACACGGGGGCGCCGGCGCAGTTGCCAACGAAGGCCATCTTCTTGCCACGGCTCGTGCGCAGGCCACCCCACTGCTCCTCCATCGTGAGAGCGTCAGCGAGCATCTGGGTCGGGTGATCGCCGAGGGTGAGGGCATTGATGACTGGAATATCGACCAAGTCGGCGACATCATAGAGGAACTGCTCGTCCTTTTGTGCACGATAGACAATGAGATCATACATGCCGTTGAAGACGCGCATGGCATCCTCGATGGTCTCGCAATCACCCATGTGGGAGTTGGTCAGATAGGTGAAGCCCATGCCCAGGTCGTTGCAAGAGGTCTCAAAGGCGCAGCGAGTGCGGGTCGAGCCCCACTCAAAGTTGGCGAGAACGTTCTTGCCGGGGAAGTAGCGCTGGTCGACACCGGACTTTTTCTGGGCCTTGAGGTTCCAGGCAAGATCGATGAGGTAACGGAAATCCTCAGAGGAAAGATCGTGGATGTTGAGGTAGTCGCGACCGCGAAGGCTGTTGTTCATGCCTATTTCCTTTCAATTGTTTGATGGGTAAGTGTCGAATGTGCCCCCGAGGGAAACACGGATATCCCTCGGGGACTGTAACTGTGGCGCTTTGATCAGGCAGCGCAAGTTTAAGAACTTGCTAGCAGCTGGCGGCCACGTCCTTGGTCCAGCAGTGCACGCCGCCGCCGGACAGGTTAAGCGCGAGAGAGTCGATCATGATGACCTTGCGATCGGGGAAGCAGCTCTCAAGAACCGCCTTGGCCTGCTCATCCTTCTCCTTCACGACTTCGCTCATGCCTTCGTGGTAATAACGCTGGCCAAGAACGACGCCGTTGCAGATGAGGAAGTTGCAGTAGCTTGCTGCGGCATAAAAGTGAACGGGGCCTTCGGGCCAAGGGGTGCCATCCATGAACTTGCCGCCCATTTCGTCAATGAAGCTCTTATACAGCTCGTAGTCCTCATCGCCGGGGGCGATGACAACCTCGATCGGCTCGGCAGTGGGCATGCGGACGATTTCGAAGGGCTTGCCCTCCCAGTCCGTCTCGGCGCGCAGGATCTCGTAGGCGGCGTCGATGCGACGACGCGACTCCGCGCCCGCCTTGCTCGAGGCGGCCTCCTCATCGGATACCTCGGCAAGAAGAATCTTGTTCGGGGTGATAAAGCGGCACATCTCATCGATGTGGGCGGCGAAGCTCATGCCGAAGACAGGAGTTCCATCTTCCTTCTCGTCGAGGATGCCCAGCCGATAGTCGTCGTCCTCAAGCATAGGCTGCGGCAGCCATATAACCTTGTTGAGGTTGTAGATACGCTTGTACTCGGCCTCCACTTCCTCTTTTGAGAACTCGGGGTTTCGCTTGCGACATTCCGTGTCCTCGATGGCGATCAGGGTGCCGTGACCGTCAAACTCGCGGTCGCCGCCCTCCGAAACCATTTCGGAATTGACGATATCGAAGCACCCGAGCGCAACCGCCATGTGAACAGCCGCCCTGCGTGCGGACTGGCACTCTGGGGAGTTCTTGTCCCACACGCCGTAATAGGTCCAAGCGGGGTTGACCATATAGGAATGGCCTTCGTCGTCGACCATGATGCTGGGGCCGTTGTCGCGAACGTAGAAGTTGGAGTCTTCGAACTGCGTAATCTGGATACGGTCGAGATCCACCCCTTCTTCTTTAAGGCGCGAGCAGGCTTCCTCGTAGGAGCCGGGGGTGCCACAGTTGAGGTTGACCGTAACGTCGCCATACTCAAGCAAAGCTTTAATTACGTCAACGCAGGGCTGGCGATTATCGAAGCCCTCTGCGCGAATGTAATCGGGAAGCCATGTCACATAGACGTTGGAGCGCTTCTCAAACTCGCCCGGCATACGATAGTTCTCGTACATGGTTGGTCCTTCCGTCGGGTTTCCCGCAATGCTGTCCGGCCGCGACAATAACGGGGTTACACCAGCTATAGTACTACTATACCTACCGTTCGGTAGGTGTTTTTGTATAATTGCCATTCGCCTGTCGATACCTACCGTTCACCGTTTATAGTGGTCGTGTTTGGACACGAATTGATGTTCCGTTGCCATTCTTAATAATGTTGGCAATGCGGAAGTGATTTGCAATGGAGAAGTGAAGCGTGAGCACAAAGGGAAAAATATTGGACGCAATGTATGATCTTGTGGCAGAAGTCGGTTACGACAAGGCGTCCATTGGAAAAATCTGCGACCGTGTCGGTATATCCAAGCCATCGGTGTACTACTACTTTCCCTCTAAAGAGGATATTTTCACCACGCTCTTAGATAGTATGTTTCCGACTATCGACTATCAGCGCGACTACTCGCTAATAGTCGATAGGGACGGATTCAAGGCGGCGCTTATCGAGCTCGGCAATTCGGTTATAGGTGGCTATCGTAGTGATGAAAAGCGCCGTCGCGTGCTGGCCGAGGTCAGTATTCAGGCAAATCGAATCCCTGCAGTTCAGGAACGTCAGGCAACGGCGATCAACCGAACTATGGACGCGCTTAAAGACATCCTTCTCCATGGCCTAGAAATTGGCGCGTTTTCCGATGAAACAGACGTCATGCTGTACGTGCAGATTCTTTACACCGTACTTGAGGGAGCGAGCAATACCGTTGCCCAAGATGAAGACATCGATGAAAAGGCTGTTTGGGCAGGGATCGTCGAACTCATGTTTAAATAGGCGCGTAATAACAGAGGCACCTTGGCAAGCGCGATGCGACGACTTGCGGGGTCGCGGAATGGTTCGAAACCCGTGTTCGCGATGATTGCAAAAGTTGTTGAATAGAAATTGGGGCCGATTCCAGCTATGTTGGAATCGGCCCCAATTTCGTTATAACTTGCGGAGACAAATGACAGGGCTGAAGGGCAGTTCGTTGGTCAGGTTATTTCGCGGTAGTCTTATTGAGGAGACCGGAAACTAAAGCAAATGTCGCAATCAGAAGGTTGCAGATGATACAGAAGACGAATACTCCTTGGAAAGACCCTGCCATACCGTAAACCTTCATCATGACTGGCATTCCGAAAGCTCCGACAACATAGCCCGCTGAGCAAATAATCGAATAGATCCTTCCAAAATCGCGTGATCCGAAGAGCGAGAGGAGAATCATCGGCATTGCAGTTCCAACGATGGCGAACATGACGTCGTTTACGCCGGCCGCGATGATGGAAACGGTCTCGTTGCTTCCGCCAAAGATGAGAAGTAGGAATGAAAGAATGCTGACTCCCGTCCATGCGACCGTTGCTTTAATAGCACCGAGCTTGTCGCATGTTTTGCCTACGAAGGGATTTAGGAAAATATCGGAGAGCGAAGCCGCCGAAACCATTAGGCTTCCCACGATGGGATTGAAGCCGACCTCGCTTGCATAGGTCGGGAACAGCTGGTTCATGCAGCAGGTGAGTTGCGCCACGCAGAGCAGAAGGGCGCAGAGAATAAAAGATGGCGTTTTCGCGGCATCGCGGAGCGCCATGCCCGAAGAGACATCTTCCTTTTCATCGGCGCTGTAGCTCTCATGGGTTTCGGAGGTAGTCTCTCCGTACGGAAGCATATTGCGATCAGAAGGCTTAAGGCGAATGATAAATGCGCTTGTGGGCAATATCATGGCTGCAGAAACGGCCGCAAGTACGATGTAACCCGTACGCCAGCCTTGCTGCTCGATGACCAGTGTAATGACAGGACTCAATAGCAGCGTGCAGAGAGAATTAACGCCCCACGCAAGGCCGATGGCAAGACCAGACGATTTACTGAACCATTGGTCAATGACATCGGACATGCAGACACCCGTTGTGAACGAAAAGCAGATGCCGATCACTGCGGCTGAGACGATGAACATCCAGACCTCGGTGTAGAACGCCATTGCGGCGCCGGCGGCAATAAGGACGAGTTCAACGCAAATATGCCATGGTTTGCCGATTACTTTTGGAATGAAACGACTCAAAAGCGGAAGCCCAAGCGCAAGGCCAAGAAGAATCGCGGTGAAATAGAAAGAGAAAGAAGTGTAGTCAAAGCCCAGGTCTTCACATACAGGAGCGATGAATGAGCCGGCAATGATGCTGTAGGTGCCGGTTGTTCCCGCAGACATTAAACCGAGCGCAATAACGACAATCCAAGCAAATGCGCCGCTCTCACGGGGGCGGTCCTTTTCGGCTGGTGCGATGAGAGTCATGGTTACTCCGTTTCTATCGGCAATGCAACCTATATGCCTACCGATAGGTATATAAAGATGGAGATTCTTCGTCAAGTGTTAAGCGGGGAGCGGGGACCCTTAACGTGCCGAACGGTAATTGGGCCCCCAATGCGACAAAGGGACTGTCCCTTTGTCGCATTATTCGGAACGCAGAGCTTCCACAGGATCCTTTTTGGATGCACTACGGGCAGGCAGCAGGCCGGCAACGACCGTCAGCAACACAGAAATTGCAATGAGCATCAGCGCATCCTGCACGGGCAGGCTCATCAGATTGGGTACCTGTTTGGCCGCAAGCGCCCAGGCATTGACCGGAAAGCTCACGGCCACCACGACGACAATGGCAAAGACGCCGGCAATGAGACCTTCGATAAAGGTCTCGGCATTGAATACGTTGGCCACGTTGCGCTTCGACGCGCCGATCGCGCGCAGGATGCCAATCTCCTTTTTGCGCTCCAGTACGCTGATGTAGGTGATGATGCCGATCATGATGGAGCTCACCACTAGGCTGATACTCACGAATGCGATGAGTACCAAGCTGATGGTGTTCACGATATCGGTCACCGAACCCATGATGATGCCCATGTAGTCGGTGTACGAAATTGCCCGATCATCACGGCCATCGGCTTTGACCTGCTTGTTGTACGCATCGATGTGATCGAGTACGCGCTCCTTGGCCTCAAAGTCACGCGGGAAAATCTTGACCGAGATAGGGTCTGCCTCATCCGCATAGCCCAACGTGGCCAGATTGTTGTCGTAGGTGAGCTTTGACGCCTTGGCATAGCTCATCATGAGCGAGCTCAGGTCCTCGGCGTCCATGTTGAAATGGATGGCGCGAGCAAAGGCACTCGCATCCACACGCATAGCGCTCGCCAGGTTGGCAAAACTCGAAGACATCTGCATCGCCATCTGGCCCATGAGCCCCGCCGCGCCCGCCTTGAGCTGAGCTGACACCGTTGTCGCAATCTGCTCGCTAATTGTCTGCATCACCTGATCCATAGCCTGCTGCAGATACGGAGCCAGCTGTTTTTGCACATAGTCGGTCATCGCCTGCTGCAGGCGCTCGGACAGGGCATCGCCGCCTAGCGCTTTGAGCTGGGCCAGGATTTGCTGGGCGTCAGCATCATGCTCAAGATACGCCGAGAATGCGGCGGCGAGCTTTGACGCGTTCTTAAGATCTTCGGGCGACAGCGCCTTAAACTGATCGGACCGCATAAAGCCCTCAAACAGCTGGTTGGCAAGCGTTCCCACCTGCTGCATTTGCTCGGGTGTGAGTTCCAGGCCCTCAAAGATGCCCGAGAAATCTGGGGCCGGCGCTTTGGCCATGATGTCGCTGAAGTCGATATCCTTTCCAACGCCCGAAAGGTCAATGTCCAGCCCGGGCAGGTCGATACCGGAAAGGTCCATACCGCTGGCCGCGCCCGAAAGCGCAGACGTATCGAACGAGAACGCGCTCTTCAGCGCCGCCTCGTCCACGCTGAACATGCTACCCAGATCAACGCCTTGCTTGGCCTCGCCTTGCAACTCATCGAAGGTTTTGCCCGTAAAGACATCCGTCTCGGGGTGGGCAAGCTGCTCCTGCACGATCTGAGAATCGGCAGCGCGCTCCATAAGCTGGCGAGTCAGCGCATGCGTATAGGCAATGCCCGGGGACAATGCGCTCGCGTTAGCCGTCTCGTTGGGTCGTACCACGCCCACAATGCGCACGTCGATACCGTCAGCAACCTTGGACGCCATAAAGTCGGCATCGCCGGACATGTCAGTCCACATGCCGGTCTCTTCGTTTTTGCGATAGGCATCGGCCGGCGACAACACCTTAAACGTCGTGGACAGCGCATCGTCGTAGGTAAAGTCGGTGCCGGTCTCGGGCGTCTCGACCTTGCCGTCGGCCGTCATGGCGCTGTTGACCAGGTCGTTGAGCTCATCGATATCCAGCGCGCCGATGCTATAGAGGGTGTAGTCGCCCACCGTGCCGCGGCTCGAAAGCACCATCACGGCCTCGTTGGCGGACGTGGGCCAATGGCCGGCAACGACATCGTACTGGCTGTCGAGCAGGCTCTGGTCGTCAATCATCTCGTTAAAGACCGAGGTCCCCATGGAATCCATGCTCACCGTTGCCGCCGAGCTCGCGCCTCCGCTCATGGCCTCGGTCATAGCGTTGGGAACAAGCCGAACGGGTCTCTCGTCGCCCTTGCTCGAACGATAGACAACCGGCGTCACGCCGTAGCCGTACTGGATGGCGTTGACCTCTTTGTCGATACCGTCGCCGCCGCCGTCAAGCCATGCCTTAAAGCTCGTCATATCGTTAGATTTAACACTTGCGAACATATCTTTTACGGCCGTGACCACGGGAATCTTATCGGTTCCCTTAGCTTTGCCACCGGTGGCGCCATCGGACGAGCTCTCGCCCTTGGATACCTCCTCATCGGTAGCCCCATGTCCGCCCATCATGGACGACAGGTCGTAGTCCTGCTTGGAGATCGTAAGCGGGTAACTCGAGAGCGTATCCTCCTCGACCTTTTTGATGTAGCCGTTTACGCCGTTGGACAGCGCCAGAATCGCCGCGATACCGATAATGCCAATCGAGCCCGCAAAGGCCGTCATGGCCGTACGGCCCTTCTTGGTCATGAGGTTGCGGGCAGAAAGCCCCAGCGCCGTCACAAAGCCCATCGAGGTTTTGCGCGTGGGCTTGGCCTCGCGACGCGCTGCTTTGGCAACATCAAAGGGATCGGAATCGTCGGTGATCTTGCCGTCAGCCAGGGTAACGATGCGCGTGGCGTACTGGTACGCCAACTCGGGATTGTGCGTGACCATGATGACCAGACGGTCGCGCGCAACGTCCTTGAGCAAATCCATGACCTGTACGGATGTCGTTGAGTCCAAGGCGCCGGTCGGCTCGTCTGCCAGCACAATCTCGGGATCGTTGATCAGGGCGCGAGCAATGGCCACGCGCTGCATCTGGCCGCCCGAAAGCTGGCTCGGGCGCTTGTTAGCGTGCTCGCCCAGACCAACTGCCTCGAGCGCCTTACGCGCACGCTGGCGGCGCTCAGCACGCCCTACGCCCGTGAGCGTAAGCGCCAGCTCCACGTTTTCCAAAATGGTCTGATGCGGAATGAGGTTGTAGCTCTGGAACACAAAGCCGATGCGATTGTTTCTGTAGGCATCCCAATCGCGATCGCTGAAGCCCTTGGTCGAGATGCCGTCGATCAGCAGGTCGCCGGAATCGAAATGGTCGAGTCCGCCGATGACGTTGAGCATCGTAGTTTTACCCGAGCCCGAGGGACCTAGGATGGCCACGAACTCGTTATCGCGAAAAGACAGGCTTACGTTGTCGAGCGCCACCTGCGTAAACGACTGCGTAACGTACCTTTTGCAAATATCTTTGAGATCCAGCATGGACGGCAACCTCTCTCGCGCGGGCGCGCTCGCCCGCTCCCCCGCCGTTCACGTTCGGCGCGTTTGTCCTACTCTATCCTCATTTTTGGCCGATACCAGTGAGGAATGTAACGAACCGCGCCAAAAAACGAACGGGACAGCACGCCGCATGGCGCACCATCCCGCATATAACATCCCCGATGCGACAAAGAGGCTGTCACTTTGTCACATTCCAATGCGCGCTACTTTTCGAGCCCGCACGGCATAACGTTAGCGCTGCCGCGGCGAGCCTCAGTCACGGCTGCAAAGAAGCGATAGCCGCCCGAGAAGTTAAAGCACTCAAAGCCATGCTGCGCCAAAATGCGGCAAGCAATGTAGCTGCGAATGCCGCTCTGGCAAATCACGTAAACCGGCTTGGCCCGGTCGAGCTCGCCCAGGCGATTGCGCAGATCATCGACGGGAATGTTTACGAAACCATCGATATGCCCGCGCTCATACTCCCCTTCCGTACGAACATCGAGCAGCTGCACGCTGCCATCGCGTTGCAAGTTGGGCTCATCCTCCCAATGCCACTGCGCCAGTATGCCGCGATTGAGGTTCTCGATCATAAAGCCCGCCATATTGACGGGATCCTTCGCCGATGAATACGGCGGCGCGTATGCTAGGTCCAAATCCTTAAGCCTATCGCCGCGCATGCCTGCCTGGATGGCAGTCGCCAGAACGTCGATACGCTTGTCCACACCATCGATGCCCACGATTTGCGCACCCAGCAGGCGCAATCCCTGCTTCTCGAAGACGACCTTCATGGTCATGGGCGTTGCACCCGGATAATAACCCGCATGCGAACCGGGCGACAGGACCACGCTGTCGCAGTCAATTCCTGCCGCGTGTGCCGCCTTTTCGGATAGCCCCGTGCTTGCCGCCGTCAAGTCGAATACCTTGATAACCGATGAGCCCAACGATCCGCGGTAGCAGCTGTCCATGCCGGCTATGACATCGGCGACGACACGCCCCTGCTTGTTGGCGGGGCCGGCGAGCGAAATGACCGCGTCCTCGCCGGTCACCTGATGCGTGACCTGCACGGCATCGCCCACGGCATACACGTCGGCAGCAGAGGTCTCCATGCGGTCGTTGACCACAATAGCCCCCTTGATGCCCAGTTCGAGCCCCGCCTCTTGCGCCAGATGGCTCTCAGGTGCCACGCCAATGGCAAGCAGCACCATATCGGCTCCGATAGGGTCATCGCCCGCAACATGGGTGACAACGCGGCCATCAACTTCCTCAAAACCTGTCACATCGGCCTTGAGGCGCAGATCGATACCGTGCTCACGCACCTCGGTATGCAAAAGGGTCGCCATGTCGTAATCCAGGTTGTTCATAAGTTGGACGGGACGCTGCAGAAGGGTCACCTGGAGCCCCAGCTCGCACAGATTCTCCGCCGTCTCGACGCCAATGAAGCCGCCGCCGATCACGACGGCACTGCTCGGTCGCCGCTCTCGAACATAGCTGTGAATACGCAGCGTGTCCTCAACGGTGCGTAGGCTAAAGATTTTATCCGAGTCGATGCCCGGCAACGCAGGGCGGATCGGCTTTGCACCCGGCGACAGGATGAGCTTGTCATACGTCTCGACAAATTCCTCGCCCGTCAGCATATTGCGAACCTCGACCGTATGCGAATCGGGATGGATGGCAAACACCTCGTGACTCGTCTTGACCGCAATGCGAAAGCGATCCCAAAAGCCCTTGGGAGACTGCAGCGTCAATGCGCTCTCTTCTTCTATCACGCCGCCAATGTAGTACGGAAGCCCACAGTTGGCATACGATACAAAACCCGTGCGCTCAAAGATGACAATTTGGGCCTGCTCGTCGAGTCTGCGCAAACGTGCCGCCGCCGATGCGCCGCCCGCGACGCCTCCAACGATAACCACCTTCATAGCTAACGCACCACCTTTCCCGTGTAGCCGCTTATGCCGCCGATATTCTTGACATTGCCATACCCAGAACGCTTAAGAAAACTCACAGCTTGGTTGCTTCGCGCACCGCTCAGGCAATGCACGAAAAGCTGCGTGCCCTTTCGACGTATACCCATGATGCTACCCCGAAGCAGAAAAAAGAGTCGCTGTTTCCAGCGACTCCCCTTCAGTTGTCTGTCCCACGGACTTACTGTTCGCTCTTCGCGAGTGCCTGATCGATCAGTTTGTTGAGCGCCTCGCGCTGCTCAGCGGAGTTGATGCCGCCCATAATCGGCTCTCCCACAATGTTACCGTTCTGGTCGATCACGTAGGTGGTCGGGAACGAGTACAGGTTGGAGGTGAACTTTCCGGCCTCGCTGTCCGACTTAAACCAGATGTTCTTATACGTCACGCCCTTCTTGGAAAGCACGTCCTTAGCATCGGCCACCGCGTCTTTGTTGCCATCGAGTGTAAAGGAATTAACGCCCACGACCTGGCCGCCCTTCTCGGCAAGCTCCTTGTTGAGCTTCTCCAGATCGCCCAGCTCTCCCACGCACGGCTTGCAGGTGGTAAACCAGAAGTTCATGACGGTGACCTTGTTCTTGGAGAACAGCTCGTCGCTGTTTACATCGTTGCCGTCCAAGTCCTTGCCCTTAAAGCTGGGGAACTTCGTCTCCCCGCTCTCGCCGTTGGTCATACCCGCGGTCGAGGCATCAACGCTCTCCCCCTCGCCGGGCGTGCTGCCACATCCGGGGAACTCCTTCTCCAGCGCCATGAGCTTGTCCTCGATCTCCTTGACCTGCTGCGCGCCGGCCTTAAGCGTCTTAAGCTCGTCAGCCGCAAACTGATCCTTGGCGCCCTCGATGGTATCGAGCAAGAAGTCACCGTAGTTCTTGCCGTCCTCAATCATGGGAGTGTCTTTGTTGGCCGCAAGGAACACCTTTTCCCATAGGGCGTTATCGCTCGCAAAGATCTCGTTTTCCTTTTGCAGCAGCTGCTGGTACAGCTTGGCCGCCTCCTCGGCGCTCGACGGCTTTTGCGCTATGAGCTCGGCAATCTGCGCATCGCCGCTCGTAGCATCCTTCGCGTCGCCCTTGGGGGCAGAGCACGCCGCGAGAGTCAGCGCCAGCACGGGCAGCATCAACAGAGCCGCAATTTTTGACAGTTTCATGGTTCCTCCGTTTATATCGAAACTTATATAGGTACCTATTTGTTTTCGCAGGCTTGCGTGGACTGCGCGGGTTTGTCGCCCGTCACACCCAGCCCATAGCGAAAGCTAATAGCATCGACGGGGCACGCGCCCACGCATTTGCCGCAACGAATGCATTCGGCATGGTTGGGCGTACGCGTAACGTCCACGTCCATTTGACACACCTTGGCGCACTTGCCGCACGAGACGCATTTGCACTGGTCAACCTGGATCCCCAGCAAAGACACCTTGTTCATGAGCGCATAAAACGCACCGAGGGGGCAAATCCATTTGCAGAAGGGGCGGTAGAACAGCACGCTCAGCACCGCAACCGCAATGAGGATCGCGAGCTTCCAGGTAAAGAGCTTTCCCAGCGCGGAGCGGATTCCCACGTTCATGATGGACAGCGGAATCGCGCCCTCGAGCACACCCTGCGGGCAGATGTACTTGCAAAAGAACGGGTCGCCCATACCCACATCGTTAACCACCAAGACGGGCAGCAGCACCACGGCAAACAGTAGCACGGCATACTTGATGTACGTGAGCGGCTTGAGCTTTTTCGTGGAGAGCTTTTTGCTGGGAATCTTATGCAGAAGCTCTTGCAGCCATCCAAACGGACACAAAAAGCCGCATACAAAACGTCCCAGTAGCACGCCGATCAGAATGAGCGTTCCGGTGACGTAATACGAAAAGCTGAACTTAGACGATCCCACCACCGACTGAAACGACCCGATGGGGCACGCACCCGAGGCCGCTGGACACGAGTAGCAGTTAAGCCCCGGCACGCAGACGGCTTTGCCGGCTCCCTGGTAGATACCGCCCTTGGCAAAGTTAGGCAGGTGAATATTGGTCGCAAGCGTCGCCGCCGCCTGAATCAATCCACGAAATCGCGCTAAAAGATGCGATGCAGTGTTTTTTCTTTTATCCAATTCCGATACACTCCAAGCACAGCCTGATTGCCTTGGCCAGCACGGCATCTGCCTCGCCGCGCATAATTCCAAAGCCAACCATGGCTACCCCAACGATCAGCAAAGCCACCTGCGCCACAGGCTTAATCGCTTTGAACAATCTGACCACTCCTTTCGTTTCGCGACCCATTGGACCATACCGACTATAAAATCCGTGTTAAGCGTGAATGACTATGCAAGGAGAACGTTATGCGCATCTTGGTCGTCGAGGACGAGCGGGCGCTGTGCGATGCGATCGCACGCAGCCTGCGCAACTTGGCCTATAGCGTCGACTGCTGCTACGACGGGCAGCAGGCCCTCGATCTACTCGATGTCGAGACCTTTGATCTTGTCGTGCTCGACCTCAATCTCCCCCATGTTGACGGCATGACCGTGCTCAGGCAACTCAGGACAACTGATTGTGAGACCAAGGTGCTTGTGCTCTCGGCACGTGGCGAGGTCTCCGACAAGGTAGCGGGGCTCGATGCGGGCGCCAACGACTACCTCACCAAGCCGTTCCATCTTGACGAGCTGGCGGCACGCATACGCAGTCTCACGCTCAGGCGCTTTACGCAAAACGACGTTGTTCTAGCCTGTGGATTGTTGAGCTTTGACACCAAGGCGCGCCTCGCCTCCGTGGGCGGCGAGACCCTATCCCTCACGCGCAAGGAGACCGGCATCTTGGAATACCTGATGCTTAACCAGGGGCGGCCGGTGAGCCAGGAAGAGCTTATCGAGCATGTATGGGACAGCAGCGTCAACAGCTTTAGCAACGCGACCCGCGTGCACATCTCGTCGCTGCGCAAAAAGCTGCGCGGCGCGTTGGGGCACGACCCCATCCGCAACCGAATCGGCGAAGGCTACGTTATGGAGGACGGCAAATGAAGCGGCTGTCTCTGCAGTGGCGCATCACGCTGATGACGGCACTGCTGATATGTTCAACCTGCGTACTTATGAATTGCCTGGTTGGCTACTCCGGCATGCGCTACATGGACTCGATCGGCAATGAACTATCGGCGCACAGCAAGGTGGAGGCGGCCTCGCCCAGCTCATTTGACCCGACAAACAAAGAGCTCGACGACGCGCTGACCATCGTCGTGAACGACGCCCAAGAATCGTTTGGCGCGACGAGCTGGTATATAACTGCGGCGGTGACGCTGCTCGGCGGCGTGCTGGCCTACTTTGTAAGCGGACATGCGCTGCGGCCGTTGCGCTTCTTTGCGACGCAAGTCGAGAGCGTGCGGCCCGACAACCTCGCCGACACAAAAATCAGCGAGGACGTGCCCTCTGAACTCAGGCGCTGCAGCGCGTCGTTTAACGACATGATTGCCCGCCTTGACGAGGGATTTTCCGCACAAAGACAGTTTACGGGCAATGCGGCGCACGAGCTGCGCACGCCGCTTGCGCTCATGCAGGCCCAGGTTGAGCTGTTTTGCGCCGAGCACCCCGACGTCGACGCCGATACAGCGAGCCTGCTCGGGCTGCTGCAGGAGCAGACCGAGCGAATGACGCACATGACAAAGACCCTGCTCGAGATGAGCGAGCTGCGCAGTGTCCCTTGCAACGATGCGATTGACCTTGCGCCGATGATCGAAGAAGTACTCACGGACCTGGCGCCCCTTGCCGAGCAAAAAGACATCACGCTTACAAGTGAGGGCGACGCGCAAACGATCGGCAGCGATACGCTAATCTATCGGCTGCTGTTCAACTTGGCCGAAAACGCCATACGTTACAGCGCGCCCAACTCGACCGTGCAAATCAACGCCTGCGCCGAAGGCGACCGCGTGCTGCTACGCGTGCGCGACCAGGGACCGGGCATTCCCGAGCAATACCAGACGAGCATCTTCCAGCCCTTCTTTCGCGTCGACAAATCGCGCAGCAGGGCATATGGCGGCGTGGGGCTGGGGCTTGCACTGGTCTGGGAGATTGCCGCACTCCACGGCGGCTCCATCGAGGTCGAAGAGAGCTCGGAGCGCGGAACGACCATGCTCGTAACCCTTCCTGCACACAACATCGAAGATGTGACAAAGGGACAGTCCCTTTGTCACATCTGAAGATGCACGAAATTAGGCGAAGCGCCAGCAAAAAGCCCCCGCTTCCAAACGGAAACGGGGGCTAGGTGAGTTAGTTTACTCAAACTCGACCGTGCCGACGGGCTTCGGCGTGAGGTCGTAGCAAACGCGGCAAATACCGGGGACCTCGGCAGTCACGCGAGCGGTAATGCGCTTGAGCAGCGCCCAGTCGAGCTCAGGCACCTCGGCGGTCATGACGTCGACGGTGTTGATGCAGCGAATGATGCAGGGCCAGTCGTAGGCGCGCTTGCCCTCGCGCACACCGGTGGCGCGGAAGTCGGGTACCACGGCAAAGTACTGCCAGATGGTAAGACCTGCCTTGTCGATCTCCTCGCGCACGATGGCGTCGGCTTCGCGCAGCGCCTCAAGACGGTCGCGGGTGATGGCACCCAGGCAGCGAACACCCAGGCCGGGGCCGGGGAACGGCTGACGTTCGACCATGTTCTCGGGCAGGCCGAGCTCGCGACCGACCACGCGGACCTCGTCCTTGTACAGCAGTTTGACGGGCTCGCAGAGCTCAAACTGCAGATCCTCGGGCAGACCGCCCACGTTGTGGTGAGCCTTCACGCCGTCTTGGGACTCAAGAATATCGGGATAGATGGTACCCTGGGCGAGGAAGCTGACCTCGTCGCCAACCTTGCGAGCCTCCTCCTCGAACACGCGAATGAACTCGGCGCCGATAATCTTACGCTTGGCCTCGGGCTCCTCGACGTCCACGAGCTTGTCCAGGAAGCGGTCGGTGGCGTCAACGTAAACCAGGTTGGCATCCATCTGATTTTTGAAGACGTCGACGACCTGCTCGCTCTCGCCCTTGCGCATCAGGCCGTGGTTCACGTGCACGCAGATGAGTTGCTTGCCGATGGCCTTGATGAGCAGGGCCGCGACAACCGAACTGTCGACGCCGCCGGAAAGAGCCAGCAGGACCTTCTTGTCGCCAATCTGCTCGCGGATTGCAGCGACCTGCTCATCGATGAACACCTGGGCAAGTTCGGGAGTGGTGATACGCACCATGTCGTCGGGACGCTTGTTGGGATCCATGCAGAGCTCCTTTTCGGTTCGATGGAAATGCGCCGCGCGTATGCAGACGCACCGTCATATGACCTCATTATATGCAGAACGAGATGCGTTTCCCATCGCTGCGACAGAGCTTTTTGCAAGGGTGGCAATTTTTCCTAATGTCGAGGTCAGCTAGGCTTCGGTAGCCACCTTGGGAGCATCGCCAATAGACTCTTCCTTTATACGTTCGGCATAATCGCAGGCGATACCCACAAATTCCAGTTCCGGGCAACAGGAGTACAATTGCAGCTATTGTTGTCAGCTGTTGGGAGATGGAAGATGGACTGCGATGGCTACCCATGCGTTCCC
The DNA here is from genome assembly GCF_003436455.1 of Collinsella sp. TM05-37. Classification (NCBI taxonomy): domain Bacteria; kingdom Bacillati; phylum Actinomycetota; class Coriobacteriia; order Coriobacteriales; family Coriobacteriaceae; genus Collinsella; species Collinsella sp. TM05-37. The sequence goes on from NZ_QSPN01000001.1 coordinate 161,096, forward strand.
ATGCCGTTGATGTGCACTGCCTTTGTGCCGGGGCAGATTGACGCTGCGGTTGCAGGCATTTCCGACCCCGATTCGCGCGCCATTGCCACGGCAGAAGCGCTGTACTTTCGCGGACAGGCCACCCTCGCTGCCAAGACGGCGCGCCCCTATCTTGACGTCACCGATCCCGCGCTGCGCTATTCCGCATGCTTTATCTGCGGATACGCCAGTCTGTCGCTCAACCGTATCGCCGACGCCCGCCGGTGCCTTGCGGGCATCCTCGATACGCCGGCCGACGAGGAATCGCCCGCCGTCCACGCCACGCATATCCTGTTCGCCTCGGCCGCGAGCGTCCTGCTGCACTTGCCTTCCCCGTATTCTGCCGAAGAGTTTTATCCACTTGCGGCGCACCTACCCGAAGGCCTGCGACTGTTCGCCAGCTACGTGATGGCGCACGCCTTGTATCTGCGCGGCGAATACGGCCGCAGCCTGGGCATGGCGGAAAACGCCCTAATTATGAAACAGGGAAGCTATCCCATCTCGGAACTGTTCCTGCACCTGGCAGCTTCCATGGCATGCATGAGCCTCAAGGACATCGACGCCGCAAAAGCGCATTTTGGAGCCGCTTGGGACATTGCGCGCCCCGACGGCCTTATCGAGCTCATCGGCGAGCACCACGGCCTTTTGCAGGGGCTTATCGAGGCGTGCCTAAAAACGCAATACCCTGACGACTTCGCGCACATCATCGAGATCACGTACCGCTTCAGCTACGGCTGGCGGCGCATCCACAACCCCGATTCGGGCGAGGACGTTGCTGACGATTTAACGACCACGGAATTCACCATGGCCATGCTCGCCTGTCGTGGGTGGACCAACGCCGAAATCGCACGCCATATGGGAGTATCGCCGGGCACCGTCAAAAACCGCCTATCCGGCGTATACGCAAAGCTTGGCATCGGCACACGCGCCGAGCTGGTCGCGCATATGTTGCGTTAGCGACCGGGCTGCCAAGCGCATCGAACGCGTTCCGGAACCCGACGCTTCGCTCGATCAATTTGGACATTTTGACCCTTGAACGGCACTACCGCCACGGGGCGCCTTCTCGCACAATTGGATTATTTCCACCGATATTTGCGGGATGGGAGCCCAAGATGCTTGATCGCCGTTCGTTACTTGTTGCCGGAGCGTCCTCGCTAGCGAGCATCATGTTGCCTCGCGTGCCGGGAAGCGAAAATGCCTTCCTGCTGCCGTTCGCGCCCACCGAAGCCTATGCCGACGAAAAAGATCCCTTCAGGGTGCTCGTTCTCTCGCGCACCATGTTTGGTGTGGTCGTGGTCGACGTCGCCAACAAGAATATGCCCATCAAGGGAGCGCAGGTCACGCTCACGTCGCGCTACGTCGCAGGCAAGCAGCTCGCCGCCACGACCGATGAAGAAGGCACGGCCATCTTTGAGGTCGCCCCTCTTTCGGAAGGCTACGTGGACGAGGCAACGCTTCTCGACGCGTACGACTTTAACGGCGGCATCTCCATTAGCATGGCGGGCTACCGTGATGTCGAGATTCCCCTTGCGCGTATCCAGGGCGGCACCGCCATTACCGCACCCACACGTCCGCTCTCCGATGGCGAGCCGTACTTTCGACAGCTCACATTCGACGAATGGGACATCCAGTACGCTGAAGCCACGTTCATGGCATTGCCGAAGGACGACACGGCAAACGAGCAGCCCGATACGCACGCCTTTACCGTGCAGACTCATCTGCCGCAGGGCGGGCAGGCAACATTGCATATCAATAAAGTGATGCCCGCTGCGGGCAGCTCAACCGAAACCGTCACGCAGATTGGCCAGATCAAGGCCAGCGCATCAGGCGCGGATAATCTGGCGACGTTCACACTCGAAGACAAGTTTCTCGACGCGGCATCGGGCCTTCTGGAGGAAGGGTGCAAGCTGCGCTTTGTTCTCGACTATCAGGGCAAAACCTACACGCTCTCCTCCCCCATGGCCGTTGTCACTGCGCCGGCCGCAAAGGCAGAATCGGGCTCGACCACTATCGTCCCCACTACCATGGACCAAGAGGTCACTCCGTTTGATTTCCCCGCGGCGTTTCCCGGCATCGGCGGCAATAAGTTCACGTGTTGGATGCCCACATTTCCGATCCTCTTCGATTTCTCGTTTGCTGGATACGTGCTGTTTGGCGGAGGATACAAACCAGCCAGCTATATGAACGATTCGGGCAACCCTGATCCGGAATACTGGAAGAAATCGCCACGCGAGTCGGGCACCAAGCAGGCAAACCGCTATCTCGACGAGATGGAGGGGAAGTGGAATCAGTACAAGAGTATGAGTGCCGGTTCGGGCACCGATCCAAGAAACACCAAGCTCCTTCGCCACCATTGCACGCCGCTGTTCACGATGGATATCGCCACACAGCTGTACGGCTCGCTCGCCTACGATTGGGTGGGCAAAACCTGGGGTAACAACAACGACCCCGCATACGGCAATATTAAGGCCCTCTTCCAGGTAAGAACCGACCTCAATTGGACCGAGCAGTTTACCCTAGGACCGGTGCCATTTTTCCTAAACGTCAACCCCTGGGTGCTGGCGAAGCTGGCGCTCGCCGTGGGTGCCCACACGCACGGCAGCGGCGCGGCGTTTTTTAAAAACATTTCGCTCGACTATTCCAACACGTCGGGCTCGTTCACCATCCAGATCGGACTTGCCGTCACCTTTGGCGCCGGCGTTGCAGGCGTCGCTTCGTCTGCCGTGCGCGGCGCCGCATCCCTCACGCTGTTCATTGGGTACGAGAAGGCAGATGGACACCAGCTTCCGCGGCTGCGCGTAGGTGCAGACGTCGATGTCGACGTGATACTCCAGTTCGTAATGTTCAAGTGGACCACCAAGGCTTGGTCGGGGTCGTGGCCCACACTCATCGATTCGTGGAATATGTCGGTGAACAATGGCGACCAGTATGTGCTCCAACGCTCTGAGCTGGCATTGGGTGGAGATACGCCTTACACGCTGGATGCCCGCTTCGGCACGCCCGGCAACATCGAGGCGTGCGGCGTGCCGCAATTTATCGCATCGGCCACCATCGTCACCAACGCCGAGCTGCTCGCACGCGCCGAGGTTAAGGCCACTGCCGTAAACGCCGCGCCCGTTGTGCGCGATTGGGATCAAGCGGTCACGCGCATTGAGCTCGAGGCGAACGCGGAGAGCGACGACACGGGACAGGTCGAACATTTCGTCCACGCGCTGATGGAGAACGACGAAAATGCCGCACCGATGTATGAGTACACCTACATCGGTCAGTCAACGAACGCCGTTGCGGACCCCAACACCAATTCTGCCGGCGTGTCGGAGGACGAGCGTGGCGGCATAAAACCCTCGAGCGACAACGTGCTGTTTTCCGGCGTGCTCAGCGAAGCCCACATGAAGCTAACGATGATTGCCGGCGCAGAATGCCTGTTCCGTATCGCCTCGGTGCGCTACGGCGACAATGGCCGCTCGCGCCTGGTGGTGCACACAAAGGCAAACGGCACGTGGTCCGCTCCCACGCCCGTGGACTTTCCCCTTGGGTTTGGCGAGAACGACGTGGAGCGCGACGGCATATACGATTACGACTTCGACGTGGTGGAATATACGAACGGAAGAGAAAACCAGGACGCCTACGTGTTGCTGGTCTCGGGCGAGCGCCCCGAAGGCGACGCAACCCGGTTCGATACGGCAAGCACAGCCGGCATACTGTCCGTTGTGCGCCTGCGCATAAGCAACGACGGAGTTCATGTGGTGTCGCATACGTCATGGCGCAGCATCTCGCGCGGCCGCCTGCAAGAGGATGGCTACCATTGCCTGCAGTGCCCGCGCATCACGGTAGGCAAGACGCTGGTCGACGGACGCCTGTCGGGTGCCTACCTCCACCGCCGCGGAACCACCGCAGAGAAGGCGCTCGGCAGCGAGGCCGAGGTTGCGCTGGAATGCTTTACCCTGTGGTCGGATGATTTGGGCGACAGCCTGACGTTCCGCCAAGTTCTTCGCTTTCCGCAGGCACCGTCGAGTATCGAGCTGAGCGAGCCCGAGAATATCAACGGCAAAATGGTGGTGCCCGTTGCGTACGAGACCGCAGACGGTTGCGGCTGCGCATCGTACGCCGTGATCGGCCAGTCCATTGCGGGCTGGGGCGTTATGCCACCAGACGCCACGGTGCCCCATGCGGTGCCGTGGCCACAACATTCGGGCTTTTTGGCCACCGTCAACGAGCAGCTGCAGCATATTACTTGGACGCGAGGCGCATCGGCATTTGCAACGCAGCCCGTGGGTGCCGCAGGCTGTGGCCCGGCATCGTTTAGCGTAAGCAACAACGGCAGGTGCGCGCTCTATGTAGAGAACACCGATGGCAAGGTGGGACAAACCTACGACGAAGAAGGCAACCCGGTAGCAGTGATGGGCAAGCACTTCCGCATCTTCGCCAGCACCTTGGCAGGTGATCTGTTCACGGAGCCGTTCGTGATGTGCGAGCTGGACCATCCCGTCGATCAGATAACGACATTTTTGACGTCGGGAGGTATGCTCTCCGCGCTCGCCACGCACGTTGTGAGCGCGGAGCAGAGCGAGGCAGAGCTGCACGGCATCGAAGTGCCCTTGGTGGCGTGTGCCACTCCGACGGGGGCGGTCGCTACCTCGGGCGCGGTGGTGCCCGGAGCAGCAGGTGAATCCTTCATGGTCACGGTGCGAAACGACGGCAACACCTTGCTGACCGCCGGCACGATCGATCTGTACCGAGAGGGCTCCAGCCAGCCGTTCTCCAGCGCATCCATCGGATTCGGAGTGAACGCACGTATGGCATCGATCTACGATCCGGAGCTTGCCGAGGACGCTTCGGCCAACGACATGGCACACGCGAAGTACGCACTCGAGACGCTGGGCGCACGTTTTGCGACGCACCCGCTGGTAGCCGACAACGGCAACGCCGTGCTGGCACCGGGCTGCACGGCACAGTTCCGCATGAGCTTCGCCATCCCCGAGAGTTGGAGCGACGAAGTTGGCAAACGCGTAACGCTGTATGCGAAGGCACGTAATCTGGTGGCGCTCGATCCCATAACGCTCGAGGAAATTCGACCGGGCGCAAACTCGGCGCTGGGCGCCGTACTGCACGAGCTTCATGTGCCCGACGCGGCATGCGAACGCTCAGAAGCTCAGGTCGGTGTATGCGACAGCGCGGATACGACAGGACTTCACGACGCCCCGATGACAGCAGACGGCGATGGTGGTTCGAGTGGCGGCGGTGCTGACGAGGGCGGCGGCTCCGGCGGAAGCAGCTCCGGCAGTGGCAAGGACCACGGCAATAACAAGCGCTCCGGAAAAGCGGGTGCGCTTGCGGGCACGGGCGATGTCAACGCTCCCCTTACGGCAGCCGCTGCAGCACTCGCCGCGGCAGGCGCCGGCCTCGTCGCCTACAGTGCCCGCCGCACGGCGCTCGAAACCGACACCGCCAATGAGGTCAATTCGGATAAGCCTCGCTAGCTCCTAGTTACTTTTGTGAGAGGCGCCGACTCGGCTCATCGAACATCAAAATGGGCTGGTTCTGGATGCCCAGAGCCAGCCCATTGCGCATTAGATGTCGCCAGCGGAGTCGAGCTCGGCTTCCTCGCCCCGCATTCCACCGAGGACAGTGGGGCACTATCGTTTAAGGGCTTCGTTATTGCTCGATGGCCTTCTTTACGACTGCGGGGACGCCTGCCGCCACCACGTTGTCCGGAAGGTCTTCCGTCACGACGCTGCCCGCGGCAATTACGCAACCGCTGCCGATGGTAACCCCCTGCAACACGGATACGTTCGCGCCAAACCAGCAGTTATCGCCTACAACAATAGGCAGAGCCTTCTCGAGACCCAAGTTGCGGTCCTTTGCCTTTAGGGGGTGCGAAGCGGTGTAGAAGCCGCAAAACGGCCCGATAAACACGTTGCCACCAAAGGTGATAGAGCCGCCGTCCATAAAGTAGCAGCCATGGTTTACAAAGCAGCCCTCACCAAAGCTCGTCTTGCTCCCGTAGTCAAAGTAGGCAGGCGAAAGGACCGTCAGCCCTTGCGGAAGATCGGTATCGAGCAAGGATTTCAAAGCGTCAAGCTGCGCGTCGCTTCCGGGTTTTGCCATATTAAAGTCATAGCAGAGCGCCTCCGCCTTTGCGCGTTGCGCCAGGAGCTCCTCGTCAAAGTTGGCATCATGCCACTCCCCGCGCTCCATCTTCTCTTTCTCAGTCATTGCGCCCCCTCAAACAACATGCAGTCTTGATGCGGCAATTCTACCAGCCGATAAGCCACGGTTTTAACACGAGCACCACGCCGCGCAGGGAATGACCGCAGAAGCTAAAGGTCACCGACTCCGAACGCGCGTTCGATGGAATTCGTGTTAGTTGGAATCGTCCGAGGCCTGGGCTATGCTACCTTGACTATCTATATGACTACAACGCAGCAAAGGAGCATCGAGAGAGCGAGCATGGCAAAAAACACCGCAAACTATGGTAACGACAGTATTCGTCAGCTCAAGGACGAGGAGCGCGTACGCCTGCGCCCCGCCGTTATCTTTGGCTCGGACGGACTCGACGGCTGCGCGCATGCCGCCTTCGAGATCCTGTCCAACGCCGTTGACGAGGCGCGCCAGGGCTACGGCAAGCTCATCACCCTTACCGCCTTTCGCGATGGTTCCATTCAGGTAGAGGACAACGGCCGCGGCTGCCCGCTCGACTGGAACCCCTCCGAGAAGCGCTTTAACTGGGAGCTCGTCTTTTGCGAGCTCTACGCAGGTGGCAAATACAACAACAACCAGGGCGGCGACTACGACTTCTCGCTCGGTACCAACGGCCTGGGCTCGTGCGCGACCCAGTACGCATCCGAGTACATGGACGTCACGGTTTGGCGCGACGGCAACAAGTACTCCCTGCACTTTAAGAAAGGCAAGGTCGTTGGCGCCAAAAAGAAAGCGCTTGAGATCGAGCCCAGCGACGAGGACCGCACCGGCACCACCATCAAGTGGCGCCCCGATCTTGAGGTCTTTACCTCGATCAGCATTCCCCACGACTGGTATCGCGAGACCATGCGCCGCCAGGCCGTGGTCAACGCCAACGTGACCTTCCGCCTGCGCATTGAGGGCGACGATGGCGAGTTTTCCGAAGAGGATTTTTGCTATCCCAAGGGCATCGAGGACTACGTGCTCGAGAAGGTCGGTACCGACTACCTTACCGAGCCCTTCTTTATCGAGGCTGACCGTCGCGGTCGCGACCGCGAGGACCTGCCCGATTACAACGTCAAGATCACCGCGTGCATGTGCTTCTCGCGCACCTTCATGATGCAGGAGTACTACCACAACTCGTCATGGCTCGAGAACGGCGGTTCGCCCGAAAAGGCCGCCCGTAGTGCTCTGACCAGCGCCATCGATGCCTACATCAAGCAACAGGGCAAGTACAACAAAAACGAGAGCGGCATTAAGTGGCAGGACGTCCAGGACTGTCTGGTGCTGGTGACCAACTGCTTCTCCACCCAGACGTCCTACGAAAACCAGACTAAGAAGGCCATCAATAACCGCTTTATCCAGCAGGCGATGACGGCATTCTTTAAGGAGCGCCTCTCGACCTATCTGATCGAGAACAAAGACGCCGCCAACAAGATCATGGAGCAGGTGCTCATCAACAAGCGCTCGCGCGAGAACGCCGAGAAGACGCGCCAGAGCATCAAGACCAATCTGCAGCAGAAGACCGACATGGCCAACCGCGTGCAGAAGTTCATCGACTGCCGCTCCAAGGACAAGAGCCGTCGCGAGATCTACATCGTAGAGGGCGACTCGGCAGCAGGCGCCATCCGCACCTCGCGCGATGCCGAGTTCCAGGGTGTTATGCCCGTCCGAGGCAAGATCCTCAACTGTCTGAAAGAGGACTACCCGCGCATCTTTAAGTCCGACATCATCATGGACCTCATGCGCGTGCTGGGCTGCGGTGTGGAGATCAAGGACAAGCGCATCAAGAACCTTGGCGCCTTTGACCTGGACAACCTCAACTGGAACAAGGTCATCATCTGTACGGACGCCGACGTCGACGGTTATCACATCCGCACGCTTGTGCTCACCATGCTCTATCGCCTGGTGCCCACGCTTATCGACGAGGGCTACGTGTATATCGCCGAGTCGCCGCTCTACGAGATCAACTGCAAAGAGAAGACCTACTTTGCCTACACCGAGCTCGAGAAGAACGGCATCCTCAAGGAGATTGGCGACCAGAAGTGCTCGATCAACCGCTCCAAGGGTCTTGGTGAGAACGATCCGGACATGATGTGGCTCACCACCATGAACCCCGAGACGCGCCGCCTGATCAAGGTAGAACCCGAGGACGTCACCAAGATGGAGACCATGTTCAACCTGTTGCTGGGCAACGACGAGACGGGCCGCAAGCGTCACATCTCCGAGCACGGCAAGGAATACCTGGACCAGCTGGACCTGCAGTAGCAGCAAATCGATAACGACGGCCCATAAGAAGTTCAAGAGGAAATCGTGGCAAAGAAGAAGACGAAGAACCAGCCCAAGAAAAAGCAGGTCAACGCCGAGAACGTCATCGGCCTGCACTCCGAGGTCACCGACCAGCCGATTACGCAGACGCTCGAGGTCAACTACATGCCCTACGCTATGAGCGTCAACGTCTCGCGTGCATTCCCCGAGATCGACGGCTTTAAGCCCTCGCACCGCAAGCTGCTCTACACTATGTACAAGATGGGCCTGCTCAAGGGCGAGCGCCAAAAGAGCGCCAACATCGTGGGCCAGACCATGAAGCTCAACCCACACGGCGACGCCGCCATCTACGAGACGATGGTGCGCCTGGCCACGGGCAACGAGGCGCTGCTTGCTCCTTTCGTGGAGTCGAAGGGCAACTTTGGCAAGTACTATTCGGGCGACCTGAGCTACGCCGCCTCGCGTTATACCGAGGCCAAGCTCTCCCCCATCAGCGCCGAGATCTTCAAAGACATCGACAAGGACCCGGTCGACTTCGTTGACAGCTACGACGGTGCCATGAAGGAGCCGCGTCTGCTGCCCACCACGTTCCCCAACATCCTCGTCTCGGCCAACAAGGGCATCGGCGTCGCTATGGCGTCCGATATCTGCGGCTTCAACCTCAACGAGGTCTGCACCGCCACGATGCACTACCTGAAGGACCCCGACTGCGACCTGCTCGAGTACATGCCCATGCCCGATTTCTCGACCGGCGGCGAGATTATCTACCGCCGCGAGGAGATGGAGAAGATCATCGAGACCGGTCTTGGCAGCTTCCAGATTCGCTCCCGCTGGCGCTGGATTCCCGAAGAGCGCATCATCGAGGTGTACGAGATCCCCTACACCACCAAGACCGATGTCATCATCGAACGCATCGTCAAGCTCTCCAAGGAGGGCAAGGTCAAGGAGATCGCCGACATCCGCGACGAGACCGACCTTTCGGGTCTGCGCATCGCCATCGACCTTAAGCGCGGCGTCGACCCCGACAAGCTCATGGCCAAGCTCTATCGCTCGACCACGCTGCAGGATTCGTTCTCGTGCAACTTCAACGTGCTCGTCGACGGCTATCCCCGTGTTATGGGCGTGCGCCAGATTCTGCACGAGTGGGTCAAGTGGCGTATTGCGTCCACGCGTCGCCGCATTAACTTTGACCTGGGCAAAAAGTCCGAGCGCCTGCACCTGCTGCACGGCCTTGAGGCAATTCTGCTCGACATCGACAAGGCCATCGCCATCATCCGCGGCACTAAGCTCGAGGCAGAGGTTGTACCCAACCTTATGAAGGGTTTCGACATCGACGAGACCCAGGCCGAGTTTGTCGCCGAGCTTAAGCTCCGCAACATCAACGAGGAGTACATCCTCAACCGCACCAAGGACATCGCCAAGCTCGAGGGCGAGATTGCCGAGCTTGAGGAGATCCTCTCCAGCGAGGAGAACGTCAAGAAGGTCATCAGCGACGAGCTAGCAGCGGTCAACAAGAAGTACGTGATGCCGCGCCGCACGGGCAGGATCGAGCCCCATGAGGTTATCGAGGTAAGCTTGGAGCCCGAGGTCGAGGAGTACCCGGTCACCATCATGCTCTCGCGCGATGGCTACCTAAAGAAGATGACGGACCGCGTGCTCAAGAAGGCGACCACGCTCAAGTACAAGGACGGCGACAAACCCTTTATCGAGTTCCCGTCCTCCAACACCCACGAGCTGCTGGTCTTTACCAACAAGAGCCAGGTGTACAAGTGCAAGGTCGCGGCGTTTGAGGACACCAAGTCGGCCCAGCTGGGCTCGTACCTTCCGACCGATCTTGAGATGGAACCCGACGAGAGCGTCATCTGGGTCATCGACCCCGAGGACTACAAGGCCGACGTGCTGTTCGTCTTTGAGAACGGCCGCGTGGTGCGTGTCGCGCTTTCTGGATACGCTACCAAGACCAACCGCAAGCGCCTTAAGAACGCCATCTACGGCGGCAGCAAGCTGCTGTATGCGCAGGTGCTCAAGGAGGACCGCGACCTCGCGCTGGTCTCGAGCGACTACCGCCTGATGAACTTCAACACGTCGCTGCTCAAGACCAAGACGACCACCAACACGCAGGGCGTCCAGGCCTTTACGGCCAAGAAGGGCCGCTCGGTCACCACCGTCGGCACGACCGAGGAAATCCTTGGCGCCGGCGTCTCGGCCGAGAAGTTCACCGCGCAGAGCCTGCCCTCCGCCGGCGCCCTCATGAAGGAAAATGACATGCCGAGTTTGTTTGACTAAAACAACGGCGACTAAACCGTCATGGTTTTACAAAGCAGCGGGGCCCGGAGCGCAGTAAACGCTGCGCCCCGGGCCCCATGCATTACACCAGCATCATCCCTATAGACAAAATGCCGCATAAAGCGGAACAGACATAAGCCCATCATTCATTCCAAAGGGCTTAGTCGATAGCCTGATAAGGCGCACGCCCGGATGGGTCTTTTTAAGTGAGGACAGACTTCGAGATCTTGTGTTCTCCCCCGCCTTGACTTCAATCGCAGACAAGCATCCCTGCTTCTCTACTACAAAGTCGATTTCCGCACGATTATCTCGCGCCCAATAATGCAGTGGATAACCCATGGCTGAAAGCTGTTGGGCAACGTAGTTTTCGGTAAGTGCACCCATGAATGTGCCGCCGATACCGGCAAGAATATCGGCGCGTTGAGCACCGGCCTTGGAGACCAGCAGCCCTGTATCCGCCTGATAGATTTTAAAAGCAGAAGGGTTAACGAAGGCCTCTAAGGGGCTTTCGATCTGCCCGACTAGGCTGCAGCGCGCCACCGTACCCGACAATACAAGCCAATCGAGAGCATCTCCAAAGAGAGACGCATTGCCCCCCGCTCGCACTACCTTGTATTGAAATTTACGATTCTCTTTGGCAAGCTGCTGTGGAATGGAATCGAAGCACGCACGCGTCTTTGTGCTCAAGCGTTCATCAGCATATTTATTGGTGTCGGCGGAATATCCGTCGAGAATAATCCGATGCTTTTCGGCCACATCAATGATTGACTGATCATCGATGTACGTTTGGACCGCCTCGGGCATTCCGCCAACAACAAGATACTGTCGATAGAGCCCAAGCGCCTTTTCATGAAGGCTTGGCGCAAGAGGACCCATTATCTCGAATGATGAGCGTATCTCGTCGACCAGCTGATCGTGCCCCATCGCCCAGAGAAACTCCTCGAAATCGAGTGGAGCCATCTCAATCAAGTCGGTCTTTCCGACGGGGAACGAATACGACTGATGGTTAATGGCAACCCCAAGAAGCGACCCGGCAGCCGCAACGTAATACTCGGGAGCATCTTCGCAAAAGTATTTAAGGGAAGTGAGCGCTTCCTCGCATGCCTGGATCTCGTCAATGAACAGTAAGGTTTTGCCAGGCACGATACGCTGTCCCGTACGAGCCTCGATCGCACGTACGATCGAATGAGGGTCAAGACCGCCCGAAAAATCCGCTCGCGCCGACCGGTCGTTCTCAAGATTAACGTAGACAACCGATTCGAAAAGATCCTGGGCGTACGTTCTGAGCAAATAGGTCTTGCCACACTGGCGCACGCCTTTGACCAGCAAAGGTTTTCTATCAGCTCTGTCTCGCCATTCCCTAAGGAGCTCGTCTGCCTTGCGACGCATACGTAACCTTCCCTCATGAACTTCTATTTGACAATATTTTAACGCGGATTAATTTGTTTTCAGTTATTTTTCTGCGTTTAAAAATTGTTCTATACGGCACTTGAGGGAATTCGCCCCTATCTCTCGGTAAGGACAGCAAGCATTTCCACCAACGCTGATTGCCATGCGTTCTTCTTGTCCTTAGGCAAGCTTGCGAGCGAGCTCTCGCACCTCTTTCAACTTGGGCGAGGATGCCATGCTGTCGCGCTCGGTCATACCGCTGATGGTGACAATGCCCTGGTCCTCCCACTTGCAGTACGCGCAGGTTGACTTGTACATAGCGATCGCCGCATCATAGACACCCTCGCTGTGGCTATCGAGTAAAAGGGCCGTCTTGGTGAACGGGAATCCCGTGGCACCGAAGGCGTACAGGCGGTCGATGGCGGTCTTTTCCTGCGCAGTGATATCAAACCAGTAGATAGGCGAAGCGAAGACAACCATGTCGGTGTCTTTCAGCGACTCAATCACGTTGGCCATGTCATCCTTCTGCACGCAGACGCCCTCATGGGCGAAGCAGTACTGGCATCCCAAGCAGCCGGCGATCTTCTTGCTGGCAACGCGGATGACCTCGACCGTATGGCCGCCCTCACGCGCGGTCTCGGCAAACGCCTCGACCATGGTATCGGTATTAGCGCCCTTACGCGGGCTGCCGCTCAATACAACGATATTCATAGGATTCCCTCTCCCTCATGCTGCAGGCGCGCAGCATGCTTTCTTGTAACCAAAACGAATGGTGTTAATCAATCGCCAGCAGGCCATATCTCTTGTTCAAGTTCCCTAAAGAAGCTCAAGACGATTGCGATTGCCTTATACAACGTCGAAAATCAAAGAGGGCCCATAGCAACGCCACCTACCTGAAATGACATGCGGTCAAGACGAGCTACGAGGATCGTGACGAGCCGATACCGCCCGCATGCCCCCTTCGGAATAGGCGCTGAGCAGCTCCTGAGCGTGAGCAAACTCGGGCCCTCGCCTCCAACCGAGCAGGCGGTTGACCGCGAGATTTCCCTGGACGTTGTGGACGAAGAGCAGATAGGCGTCCTCGCGCGAAAGCCCAGTCTCCTCCATGATCGAGGGAACCATCTGCTCGGCGCCGCGCTCGACGACGCGCTGTGCCACCCGGGCGTACGCGTCGTCATCCGAGTAGAGCAGATAATAGTCATCGTTTGCCGGCGGACGCTGGCAGAGGGCACCCGCCTCCGTTCCCTCGAGCGGCGGCACCGCCGCCAAGGCCTCGTCGATAAGCGCGTCGAGCAGGGCGAACTTGTCCTCGTAGTGCAGATAGAACGTGCCACGGTTGATATCGGCGCGGCGGCAAATATCCGCTACCGTCATCTTCGCGAAGCCGACCTCGGCCAGCAGCGCGAAGAACGCCTCCCGTATGACCGAGAGTGTATAGCGTCGGCGACGATCGATCTTCCCCGCTTCCATTACCCCTCCAATTGCAACGCTCGACAATGCCCGGCAAACGCTCGTTTATCGACAGCAGGCCGAAGCTGTTCATTGCTCTTAAGCAAATCGACATGGATACTTTTTATAGACACCTGTTTATAATAGCTGAAAGAAGGTATCCAGTGACCCTGTACGAGCAGCTCGTTATCGAGCTCACCAACCGATCGTTTTCCCTTCATGCCGCCTACCGCAGCGGCAGCACGCCCTATGAGCTGAGTGACCGCGAGCCCGAGCCCTACGACCAGCAAATCGAGGACTTCGCCCGTATGATCGAAGAAGCCGATTGCGTGCTGGTGGGCGGGGCCTCCGGGCTCTCCGCGGCGGGCGGCGGCGACTTCTACTACGAGGACAACGCGACCTATCGCAAGCATTTCGGCAAATTCGCCGAGCGCTACGGTTTCAAGGGCGCTTTCGAGGGGTCGTTCTACCGCTGGCCCACCGCCGAGGCGCGCTGGGGATACCTCGCCACCTTCCTCGACACCACGCTCAACGCCCCGCTGCGCAAGCCCTACAGGGACCTCGACGCCATTCTCGCCGAGAAGGATTTCTTCGTGCTCACCACCAACCAGGACACGCAGTTTGTGAAGCTCTATCCCTGGGAGAAAGTGGCAGAGATCCAAGGCGACCACCGCTTCTTTCAGTGCTCCCGCTGTTGCACCGACGCGGTGTGGGATGCGGTCGAGCCGGTCTCCAACATGGTAGAGGCCATGGGAGACGGCCTTGAGGTTCCGACAGAGCTCGTGCCGCGCTGCCCGCACTGCGGGGCAGAGGCGTTCCCCTGGGTTCGCGGCTACGGCAACTTCCTGCAGGGCGAACTCTACGAGGAGCAGTACCGCAAGGTGTCCGAATGGCTCGACGCGCACGCACGGCAGAGGATCCTCTTCCTCGAGCTGGGTGTGGGCCGCATGACGCCCGCGTTTATCCAGGAGCCGTTCTGGGCCCTCACGGCGCAGTTACCGCAGGCCAGCTACATCGCCGTAAACAACAAGACGCAGTTTCTCCCCCGCGCGATCGAGGATCGGGGGCTCGCCGTTCGCGCCGACATCGCCGACGTGCTTGCCGACGTGCGCAAGACGCTGGGGAGGTAGCGCATGGAGACGGCGAAAGCAGTTCGCATAGGCAGGGCGCTAGCCGAAGCGGATCTTGTCATCATCGGCGCTAGCAACGGACTCGACATGGCGGAGGGGCTCAACCTTTTCTGCGCCGATGCTCATTTCCAAGAGGCGTACGGGGACCTCGCCCAGGCAGACGGCATCGGCTGCATACTGCAGGGGCTCGCTTCCCCGGATGCCAGCGTGCGACGCCGATGGGCCGAGCGGTTCCATCAAAAGGAGTATCTCGAATATGAGCCCGGCTCGCTCATGAACGGGCTGCGGCGTCTTACGGAGCACGCCGACACCTTCGTGGTCACATGCAACATCGACGGGCACTTCGCGCGCGCCGGGTTCGACGAGAACCGCGTGCTCGAGACGGAGGGGGGCATACGCACGTCGATCGACGAGCGGCGTCTCGCCCATCCAGACGCCCTCGCCACGGCCCAGCTCGAGGAGCTCGAGCGCCTTGTGCAAGCCCATCGCAACGGCAGGGTCGCCATCCTCGAACTTGGCGTGGGACTGCGCAACGGCATCATAAAGCACATGCTCGCCCAGATCGCGAACGTCTGCGAGCACGCCACCTACATCGTGTTCAACTACAGCCAGGCTATGGCGCCCGATGCATCGTGCGAGACGATTCTCGTTGACGGCGATATGGCCCCGGCTTTCGAGGAGATTGCCCAATGCCGTCTCTAGAGAGGGAAGCGTATAGGCTTCGAAGCCTTATCGACGATGCCGACGCCATCATCGTCGGCATCGGCTCGGGCATGTCAAGCGCCGCCGGGTTCAACCATTACAACCGCGCAGGCATGGCGCGCGCCGGAATGACGGACTGGCAGCAAGCCTTTGGCTTCAAGAGCCTTTTCGACGGCTTCTACCACCTCTACCCCAGCCTCGAGCAGCGATGGGCATACTATGCGCGATACATCGACTTCATGCTGCGCGAGCCGACCTCGCAGCCCTATCTCGACCTACGGTCCCTCATCGGCCATAAGGACTACTTCATCCTGAGCACCAATGTGGACACCCAAGTCGAGAAGACGTTTCCCACCGAGAGGATCTGCAACTATCAGGGAAGCTTCGCGCACCTTCAGTGCAAGCAGCCATGCTGCGACGAGCTCTTCGACGCGAGCCCCTACGTCGAGCGCATGCTCGCGGGCATGGCGGGGTTCGAGGTCCTCAGCGAGGATGTCCCCCGATGCCCGCACTGCGGCTGGCAGCTTGTGCCGTGGGTGCGCGACGACACGTTTCTGCAGGGTGCGGCCTGGCGCGAGAGCCTCGGACGATACGAGCGCTTCGTGCGCGAGCGCAGCGATCGCCGCGTGCTGTTGCTGGAGCTCGGCGTGGGCGAGATGACCCCCGGCATCATCACGCTCCCGTTCTGGAGCATGACCGCGAAGCTGCCGGATGCGCACCTGTTGAGCGTCAACATCTCGAACGGCTCGGCTCCGCTGCAGCTCGGAAGCAAGGCAGGGGCGATTCAGGCAGATTTGGGCGCGCTGCTCTCGGTGGCGCGGGCAGGTGGCGAGTAACGCGGAGCGGTAGACGCGCAATGAGGTTTTAGCCGCAGCCTCCGAACGAGAGGGCTCGGAGGCTGGTATTCCTGAATCGCAGGTCACGATGGGTTATCGGAATCGCGAAGAGCGGATACCGCCAGTAAGCCCCCTTCGGAATAGGCGTTGAGCAGCTCCTGGGCATGGGCGAACTCGGGGCCTCGTCTCCAGCCGAGCAGGCGGTTGACGGCCAGATCGCCCTGGACGTTGTGGACGAAGAGCAGGAAGGCGTCTTCGCGTGAAAGCCCTGTTTTCTCCATGACCCAGGGAACCATCTGCTCCGCTCCGCGTTCTATGACGCGCTGGGCTACGCGAGCGTATGAGTCGCTGTCCGAATAAAGCAGGCGATAATCCTCGTCTGCCGACGGACGCTGGCAAAGCGTTGCCGATTCAACCCCCTCAAGCGGGGGAGCCGCTGCCAATGCCTCGTCGATAAGCGCATCGAGCAGCGCGTACTTATCCTCGCAATGCAGATAGAACGTTCCCCGGTTGATCTCGGCGCGGCGGCAGATGTCCGCCACCGTCATCTTCGCGAAGCCGACCTCGGCCAGCAGCGCGAAGAACGCCTCCTGTATGACCGAGAGGGTGTAGCGCCGCCGGCGGTCGATCTTGGTTTCTCCCATCGCCTCTCCAATCTGAGTCGTTTGACAATGTCCAGTAGCTGTTCGTTTATCGACAGGTGCACGCGTTTGTTCATTGCCCCTGCGAAAATCAACAAGGATACTGTTTATAGACACCTGTTTTTTATAGCTGAAAGGGAGCACGGATGACCCTGTGCGAGAAGCTCGGCATCGGGCTTGTCAGCCGATCGTTTTCCCATCGGGCCGTCTATCGAAACGGCGGCACGTCATACGATTTGAGCGATTGCGAGCCTGCTGCTTGCAAGCAAGATATCGAGGCTTTTGCCCGCAAGGTGGGGAAGGCTGATTGCGTGTTTACGGGAGAGGCAGGTAGGCAGGCGTTATGAGCATCTGCATCAAAAATCAGATTCAGAATATGAATATCGTCATCGGCTGCACGGTGGGGTGTCCATATTGCTATGTCCGTAACAATGTGAAACGTTGGCATATGATTGACGACTTCGCTGATCCTGCGTTCTTCCCGAGCAAGCTCAAGATGATGGAAAAGAAACGCCCGCAGAACTTTCTCCTTACCGGCATGAGCGATCTCTCCGGGTGGAAGCTGGAATGGCGAGACGAGGTATTTGCAAAGATCCATGAGAATCCACAGCATCAGTTCCTGTTCCTGACCAAGAGACCCGATTTGCTGGATTTAGATACCGACCTGGAAAACGCATGGTTCGGCGTTACGGTGACGAGGAAAGCGGAGCTGTGGCGTATCGACGCCCTTCGGAAAAACGTCAAAGCAAATCACTTCTTCGTTACTTTTGAGCCGCTATTCGACGATCCCGGTACGGTCGACCTTTCCGGAATCAACTGGATCGTCGTCGGTACCATGACCGGGGCGCAGAGCAGGAAGGTTCATACGGAACCGGAGTGGGCATGGTCTTTGACGGACCAGGCGCACGCGCTTGGCATTCCAATGTTTATGAAGGAAGACCTCGTCTCTGTCATAGGGGACGAAAACATGATTCAGGAATTGCCGGAAGAATTCGAAAGAGTGCTGGAGGTGCAGAGAACATGGCGGAAGTGATCGATGGAATCCTCATCAATGAGGTGGAAGCAAAGAACATCATGACCAAGTCCAGCCTGCCGGTAGGCGGCTACTCGGTCAATCCCTATGTAGGCTGCACGCATGCCTGCAAGTATTGCTATGCCTCCTTTATGAAGCGCTTTACCGGACACAAGGAGGAATGGGGCACCTTTCTTGATGTGAAGCATTGGCCGGAAATCAAGAATCCGAAGAAATACGCTGGACAGCGGGTGGTTATCGGTTCTGTGACGGATGGCTACAATCCACAGGAGGAGCGATTCGGGAATACCAGGAAACTCCTGGAGCAGCTGATTGGCAGCGATGCAGATATTCTGATCTGCACAAAGTCCGATCTTGTGGTACGGGATATCGATCTGCTGAAGAGGCTTGGACGAGTGACCGTTTCATGGTCGATCAACACGCTGGATGAGAACTTCAAGAACGATATGGACTCCGCGTCGAGCATCGAGCGTCGTATCGCTGCTATGAAGCAGGTGTATGACGAAGGTATCCGTACGGTCTGCTTCGTGTCCCCGGTATTTCCCGGCATCACGGATTTTGAGATGATTTTTGAGCGAGTAAAAGATCGGTGCGATTTGTTTTGGCTCGAAAATCTCAATCTTCGGGGTGGTTTCAAAAAAGCGATCCTGGATTATATCGCCGAGAAACATCCCAATCTCGTACCGCTTTACGATGAGATCTATAACAAGCGCAACCGTAGCTATTTTGAAGCGCTTGAAGTAAAAGCCGAGGAAATGGCCAAGAAGTACGATTGCCCCTTTGTGGACAACGAAATGCCTTATGGCAGAGTCCCCCAGGGGCATCCGGTGATCGTGGACTACTTCTATCACGAGGAAGTCCGAGGGTCGGATAATAGCGGAAAAAGAAATCGTTAAACGGAAACCGACGACGATTCGCTCGAGCGATTAGCGTCCACGCGTGGCTTCTGCCGATTGGCGCAACGGGCGACGGATTAAGGGATCGCTCGGGCGGATGATCCCGCTGCAGTACAGGCGGTCGCTCAATTTAGCGGCATGAGCGTTTTCGCACGGAAAACCAGTATCCCCTGTGCCGAGTTTAATCGTAGCGAATACAATGGGCACTGAGCATCAATCGAAAGTAGTCAAGAGCCTTTTCGACGGCTTCTACCACCTCTACCCCAGCCTCGAGCAGCAGTGGGCATACTATGCGCGATACATCGACTTCATGCTGCGCGAGCTGGCCTCGCAGCCCTATCTCGACCTACGGTCCCTCATCGGCCATAAGGACTACTTCATCCTGAGCACCAATGTGGACACCCAGGCCGAGAAGACGTTTCCCGACGAGAGAACCTGTAACTATCAG